>JBOGQT010000085.1:0-2023 GCA_050749105.1 Nitrosotalea sp.
GAGAAAGTGCATGAGCTATACAGCATTTTTCATTTTTATATTCAGACACCGTGTAGCCTTTTTTCTGACTAAAAAGATCATTTTTTCCCAAGAATTCAATTGTCTCTTCAAGCATAAGATCTTTAGAGTCAGCAAGAAGTAGACCATTTTCATCAACTACACATATTCTTGTACCGTCTTTTTCTTCATCAGATATAGAAACACCTTTTACAATCTTTTGTGCCAAATCTTGCCAACGAAATACAACTCCAAGTATGCCCAGAATTGCGCCGTTTTGATCGCCGTGCTCTCTTATCGTACAAGAAAATATTAGACTAAGATCATTATTTACCAGAGGGCATTTGTTAACTGTTTGAAAACCAAATTCTTTCCCGTTACTAGTTTTCATTGCACTGATAAACCACTTTGTATTTTTAGCATTCATTCCAACTGATTTGTATACGTCAGGTCTACCATTTGCCACTATATTTCCATCCATATCACACAATACCAGATCAAAGTATACGGTATACGAATTCAGTATTATGCCCAATCGTTTTGATACAAGGTCGTATGCTTCTTTTGTTTTCTTTGACAATGCATTAATGACACTATCATCGGTTGCCCACCAGCGCACATCACATGATCTTTCATACAAGTTTCTGTCAATGAGATCAATGTTGGTTAGTGCAAGATCAGAAAGCCTAGTTCCTCTAACGTGCGTAGCTTGTGTTTTTATCAAATTGCCCAATTCATCAATGGAACCTCTGCTCTCGTTTCTCATTTTCTTGCTCACTACACCAATCTTACCTGAAAGATCGTTCATTTGTTCAGCAACAACTGAGAATGCCTTTCCTGCCATACCTGCCCTGCTTGCTTCAATTCTTGCATTGATTGCAATCATGTGTGTTTGTCCGTTCAATCTTTCAATCTCATTTATTGCAGACTCTACTTTGCTTGCAAGAATTCCTGATAGATCTGCAACTCGTTCAAGAGTAAAGCTGCCACCTTTTCCTTTTGTATTTTGATGCTCTGGAGATGAGGTTAAACCATCAGGTGTTAGTAATGTATTACTCATTTTGGTTCACGCCAAAGACAAGATGGATTTTCAAGCAATGAGGGTTAACGGATACGGGCATTTTCTTATCGTTTTATAGGCTAATTAGTGTCTTATAGAATGACGTGTGTCTGGATTAAACATACAATACATATCTAAATTTTATTCCACGTTAACTCTATTTTCATTACTAGTGTGATTTTTCAGTTAAAGTTTCAACATGTCGCTTTGGAATACGGTTTGTTCAAACCAAACAGACTTGTCCATAATACTACCCCGTACATTACCATCAACAATGAACTCTTCAAAACGTCGAACTCGTCGTGGAGTCATGGGTATAGAAGCTGCAATTGTTATGATTGCATTTGTAATAGTAGCAGCAGCTCTAGCATTCGTTGTACTCAACATGGGTTTTTCAACCACACAGAAAGCCAAGTCAGCAATAATCTCCAGTTATACTGAGGCAAGTAGTGCCATAGAGATTGCTGGTAAGGTTACAGGCATTGGTGATGTAAGTACAGGACTGCTCAATGCTACCATCATACCACTCAAAGTTGCAGGTGGTGGAGATTCGGTCAGCTTAAACCCGAATGAGACTAGCATCGCGTACTATAGCAATACTGTACGATACGACAACATCTATGCAAACAGTTGTGTGCTGACATCTACCACATATGAGAATGTGACAGGAGCACTTAATGCTGCAGTAACAGCAGGATGCATTAACAAGGCACCAATAACTGGCGCCACAACGGTCGGTGCACCAACCTCCACAAAGGCAATTGTCTACTGGTCTGTTTCAAACACTCCAATCAATGACATACTTGATGAGGGCGAACATGCAAACCTTGCCATCGCATATGATAGTGCAGACAGGCCTGGATCACTTGACAACCTAAAGGTGGAAGTCATTGTACCAACTGGTTCAGCCTTAACTGTTGAAAGACAAGTACCATCAGTCACGACAAACATAGTTGACCTAGGGTA
>JBOGQT010000086.1:0-34984 GCA_050749105.1 Nitrosotalea sp.
CTTGAAATTTGCAAGCAGGCTAGTTCACGGCCAAGCTATTCTTGCGGCATTACTGGTAACACTTGTTGTTTTACATGTAATTACAAGATGGCATCATGGAATTGTTATGCATTACATATGAGGAATGAAAACAATTTCCAATACATAGGAAACCAAAGATTCGAGTTCTGTAGGGCATCTACTATTTTGGTTTAGTTCAAGACCCAAAGGGATTTTGAAAAATAGTTTAACACCCAACGAATTTTTTCTAACTTCAAAAAATCAGGTTCAAACTTTATATGGTAAAATAAGAGCGCCGGTAGAGAGATCTTGTGAATCAGTTTAACACCCTGACTTTAAAACTGATTCAAGGTTCAGGTCTAGTGAGAACCAGTCACACAATCATGGGGACTATTTTGGACCCATTTATTCGTAAATTATCGGATCCGATGTCGTATAGGCATACCAACGTGATCTTATTTTAGAACCAATTACCGTATTGGTCTTGTCATCGATTACTGCTATTGTAGAATTTCCATCATTTGTCACACATATCCTATTTGTCTTTTGATTTACAGAGACCGTGTTAACATTACCAAGTTATATCGCCGCCAAAATCTTCAATACCACCAAATGTTAGATTACCAATCTTTGGAAGATTGAGGATCTAGTGATACTACTTTTCTCCCAATGGAATAATCACTACCACATTTTGGGCAGTCAAAATTATTCCATCCTATTTGTTCAAGAACAACTTCATCAGAATGGTTTGCACAGGTTAATCTTTGTTCCATAAAAAAGATGAGGTATCTTTCTCTATCCTTTTTGCCAAAACTGCCACCATTTTCTTTTCTTTGTCGATGATTCTTTTGGCAGAGTTTTTTCATCATGCATGTATCGTGATAAATTGAGATTGTTATAACATCAGTGGTACATTTAACGATTATACCAGTGTAATTATAAATTAATTTTCATATTAGATGTACATGACAACATGTGGATGCGGTGCGAAGCACGGTGCAAATTGTCAATGTGACAAGACAGGAAAATGTAATTGTGGAAGTGACTGCAAATGTGTGGACTGTAGAGATCCAAGCTGTGGAACGCACGGTTAGGCGTTCATTCAATTTTTTTATGGTATGCTCGACGAATGTACCACATTTTTAAAATACATTTTTGGCAATTATCAAAGTGGGAATGCGATAAGATCTCACTTGCATTGGAATCCTACTTCTTATCGTTTCTCATTTTTTCCCATCATTTGATAAATTCCATGCCGTTACCATCTCTGCTATTTTGGCTTAGTTTGGACCCACAGGGATTTGAACTGAAAGTTCAGTTCTCTACCATAGTCCTACAAATCCCGACACAGTATTATCCTGATTTAATTTTCTAAAACAATGACAAAATTATTATCAAAAATAGCTAGATTCTAGTTTTTAGTGACGATCTTGCAGATACTAATACGATAGACATTATAGAAATCACAAGAACTATTGGCACAATAGAGCCAAACTCGGGAACAAATGTAGTGCTTTTTGAGAACATGATGTCATTGCTTCCATTGTCAGCTTGCTGCCATGTCAAGTATACCGTATTTGATGAGACACTCATCGAGTTATACCATGAGTTGTTTCCGCCACCATTGTTCACATCCACTGGAGTTTCAAAGCTATTGCCACCGTCATTGCTTTTGGCAATGTAAACGTCAAAGTGACCCGGAGTGTCATCTACCCAGCTAGCATACACGGTACCATTATCAACTGCAAGTTGCGACCATCCGGAGGCACCTGGGCTGTTGCTTATGTTTAATGGCGGGCTGAACGTTTGTCCACCGTCATTGCTTTTCGTTAAAAAAATATCATAATTTTTAGACGTTACAGCATTAGTCCATGTTATGTATACATTGTTGCCGACAACAGCAAGTTGAGGATAGCCAGAATCTTGTTGATCTACACTCACATTGACTGGTTTTGTAAATGTCAATCCCCCATCAGTACTCTTGGAAAATAAAATGTCAAAGTTTCCAGATGTATTATCCATCCAGGTTGCATAGATATTGGTTCCATTGACTATCATCTGTGGAGCACCAGAATCACCCGTATTGTTGCTGATGTTCAGTGGAGTGCCAAAGGTGTTTCCAGAATCATCACTGGTGCTTAGAAATACATCAAAATTTTTCTCACTGTTGTCTTCCCACATTAAATAAACATTATTTCCACTGGCATAGATTCGTGAGACTCCAGAGTTGCCAGTATGACTTGTTATGGCAATTGTGTTGCCAAACGTTGTTCCCCCGTCATCGCTTTTTGCAAAGACCACGTTAGTGACATCCCCTTCTGTTCTCTCCATCCACGCAATGTAAACATGCGTACCATACACTACAACTTGCGGAAACGCTGAATCTTTTGAATTGTCGCTGACTTGAATTGGAGAGCTAAAGGTAGTGCCGTCATCATCGCTTTTTGCAAACACTATACTAGACTGATTTGATGAAAAAGATTGCCAAACAGCATACACTTTTCCTTGCGATTCTGCAATTCTGATATTATCAGGTGCTCCCGAGTTTATGTTTCCCAGGTTCATCTCCTTTGCAAATGTAGAACCGCCGTCAGTGCTTTTTGCAAACATTGCCCCAAAGCTACCAGCGGCATTGTTTATCCATCCAAGATATACGTTATTTCCTGAAACTACCAGCTGCGGGATTGTAGAATTTCCCCCAGGAGAGCTAACTCCTATTTCATTTGTAAACCCGACAGGATTAGAATCTGCAAAAGCGCTTGATACCGATATACTAAAAGCCAAGATCAAAAGTATTGGCACAGATTTTTTCATATTCCAAGACTTTGTCCAGCATTATAATATGGTTTGTTTGGAAAAATAATTACAGATCAATTCTGTCCACTATCAGATGTAGTTCTACCCTAGTCTTTGTGTTTACAGTGTTTGACACATGAGATACGAGCACGACATTCTTATTTTCACTGCCAAGTGACAAGCTAGTTCTTACCTCAACAGGTTGGAATTCGGTATTTGGTCCAAGCATTATTTTTGGCAGTAGAGAAAGTATCGATACATCGCTTGTTGAAGCTTTTATCTTGTAAGCTGTTGTATCAGTAAAGTACACACCGCCTCTTGTGGTTGGCTTTCTTACTGGAATTTTTGATTTTTCTATAGACACGTTCTCAAGAGTAAAGATCTTGTCATCAACATGCATGACATACTTTAGGCCTGCAGTCTGGATTATCTTTGAGATTACATCCTCGTTAATTTCCATAAAGCGTACATTTCTACCAACAGGTAATAATCTTGTCATTGGAAAGAATGTTAAGATGGTTTGGGTTGTTATCTTCACAGGTCAGTATATTTGAAAAATTATGAAATTGATGCCACCTGGCAATATCATAATGGAACAAAGCATCCAAACGGGATACTTCTTAGTAGGTCTCACACATATCATCCCGCAAGTAGACCTACGCCATACAAGAACTACAAAAATGCCACTCAGATCAAGATTGCACTTGATAAACAGCCAAGCGGAATTTCTGCTCTTGACGCAATCTCAGACAAGACCAGATACAAAAATCTAGATTTTATTCCCGATATCAAGATGCTCTCAAAGATACTCTACTTCTCAGGGGGCATCACAAAGACCCTCAAATTTTCACCCCCATTAGGAGAGATAGAGTTTCGGGCAGCATCGTGTACCGGGGCACTATATCACATAGAGATGTACATTGTTTGCTCTGACATTTTAGGACTTGGGGCAGGAGTATACCACTTTGACCCAAAGAATTTTTCGCTGACAGCGTTAAGAAAAGGCGATTACCGCAAAATTATTGCAGATGCAACGGCAAACGAACCTTTTGCATCTAGCGCGCCAGTCTCCCTTATCTTCACCGATATATTCTCAAGAAACTCTGTCAAATACCAAGCAAGGGAATATCGGCACGCGTTTTGGGATTGTGGCACAATCCTCTCAAATTCACTTGCAATGACAAGTGTACAAAAAATGCCATACAAATTGATACTGGGTTTTGTCGATTCCAAGATAAACTCACTTCTTGGCCTTGACACAAAAAAAGAAGTTGCGCTAGCAATACTATCACTTGGTCGCGTGGAACAAGAGATTCCAGATCCACCCCAACTAGACAAAATTGCAGAGTCTGAGCCCTTTGAGTATGACTGTGATTTTGTTTCAATAAACGAGATGCATGAATCATCGTCTCTGACAGATATCCAAGAAGTTTCTGCATGGAGAAGACAAATGAGTCCAATACACCAAACAAGTTTGAACCCAATTAAGATGATAGGAGATATTCATGTAGATGAAAGTGTTGAGCAAACAATCATCAGGCGTGGCTCTACACGCAAGTTTTCTCATGATTGCATATCGCTTGAACAGTTGTCAACCATACTGAAGAGATCTACAAATGGATTTGTTGCAGATTTTCAAGAAAGTAACACCATAAACGATGTTTACATCATTGCAAATGCAGTAGATGGACTAGAGCAAGGCTCATACTTTTACAACAAGAAGGATGATTCATTGGAATTATTACAAAAGGGAAATTTCCGAGATATGTCAGGACACTTGGGACTTGACCAGAGCTTGCCATATGATGCATCTGTTACAATATTTTTCATGGTAGATCTTCAAAAGATTCTGGAACATTTTGGCAATCGTGGATACAGGGTTGCACAACTAGATGCAAGCATCGCTGCAGGCAGAATGTATCTTGCAGCATATGCTCTGCATATTGGAGCTACCGGACTTACATTTTATGATGATACAGTAACAGAGTTTTTCTTGCCTCATGCTGGCAACAAAAATACCATGTTCATGCTTGCAATAGGCAAGAAGACAAAAAGAGAAACGTCTCAATGATTGATTTTAATCAGTCTATCCTTAATCCTTATATCTACATCATCAGACCCAACATGAGGCATGCGTATTAAGACAAGATACATCGTACTTGCATTACTTATTTTGATTCCATCATTTGTTAATCTCGGAGTTCCAATTTACAACAGAGACTCTCCAGAACTTGCAGGAATACCATTTTTTTACTGGTTCCAAACTTTATGGCTATTTGCAACATCTGGTTTTTACTTTGTTTTTGCCCACCTGAAAGGTAAGCAGGCATGATTGGCTCGGATGTTATAATTGCATTTGTTTCCCTCTTCATTTTGTTTATTGTCTTAGGATTTTATGGCAAGTATTGGAGAAGAGGAGACCTCAATCACGTACACGAGTGGTCTCTTGCTGGAAGAAAGCTTGGCACTACGTTGGTCTTCTTTCTCCTAGGTGCTGACCTTTATACTGCATACAGTTTTGTCGCAATTCCCTCAGGAGTTTTTGCCAAAGGATCTCTCTACTTTTTTGCAATCCCATATGTCATGTTGACTTTTGGGGTGGCAATTGTAACCATGCCAAGATTATGGGCCCTGGCAAGAGAAAAAGGGTACATCACGGCCTCAGATTTTGTAAAGGACAGGTTTGGTAGCACCACGCTTTCAATAATGATAGCCATTACAGGCATCGTTGCTGAACTGCCGTACATAGCTCTTCAGATAGTTGGCATGCAGGCTGTCTTGACAGTAATGCTTGCAGGCTATGCCAATGCCCAGATGGTAGAGGAGATCTCGCTTTTAATTGCCTTCATAATTTTGGCAGCTTTCACCTATACAAGCGGTTTGCGCGGTGCCACACTCACTGCAGTATTCAAGGACATTTTGATCTGGGTTACAGTCATTGTAGTAATCATTGCAGTACCAATCAGCATTGGAGGATTTCATCATGCATTTACTCAAGTAAAGGCAAACTATGTCACACTGTCAGCTTCTTTGGTACCTGCATATGGCACGCTAATTCTTGGCAGTGCGTTGGCACTCTATCTTTATCCTCATGCAATAACTGGCGTATTAAGTTCTGAAAGCGCCCAAAAACTCAGAAAGAGTACAGCACTTCTTCCCCTCTATGGGGTAGGACTTGCAATACTTGCGTTAATGGGCATACTAGTATTTGCAGTACCAAGTGCAATGAATTTTCTGTCAGGATTTCCAGAGAGCTCGCGCGGAATACTTGTGGTGCCGTCTCTGATATTGTATACGATGCCAGGATGGTTTGCCGGAATCGCGTTGCTTGGAATATTTGTTGGTGGACTTGTCCCCGCTGCAATCATGGCCATGGCACAAGCAAATCTACTTACAAGAAATGTAATCAAAGAGTTCAGACCAAACATCACTGCTAAAACAGAGATCAGAATTACCAAAATCTCATCAACGGTTTTCAAATTCATTGCATTGGGTTTTGTGTTTCTAGTTCCTGCCACATATGCAATATCTCTACAATTGCTTGGCGGAATATTGATTGCTCAGATATTGCCTGCAGTTCTTTTTGGCTTGTATATCAAGTCCCTGAAAAAAACTCCTCTTATCATAGGTCTGCTTGTTGGCATAGGCTCTGGCATTTACATGGTAGAAGACGCAAATAATTTCGGAGCACTTGCAGTATCGCTTTTCAACACTGGCTTTGGCACAATTTACATTGCAGTAATATCACTTGCCATAAATCTAGCAATATCATTTGGCGGAAGTTATGCAATAAATAGAACACAGAAAGAGAAAACGAAAAATTAATGCCAGTGATTTTTGAAATTAAAGATAGTAAAAACTAATAGTTTTCTACTCGTATTCCATTAGTTTTTTCTCTTCTAGAAGAGTATGCAGGTTGTGAACTGCCCTATATACCTCAGTCTCTTTCTTTGTGCCAGTACAGACTAGCTTGCCAGAAGCAAAGATTAGCACAACAGATCTTGGGTCAAGCATCCTGTGAATGAGTCCTGGAAATTGCTCTGGTTCATACATGCTTCTTGGAAGACTTCGTGCTGCCCTTTCAAGGTGTACTTTGCCACCAAGACTTACTGAAGCAACGATATTTTGTATGGTTATCTCAGGATCATTTTTGATCTTTATCTTTCCCTTTCTAAGCTTTTGAACTACGGTATTTACTGCGTTAATAGCTGCGTCTTCTGATTTGGAGCCTGTGCAGACCATCTTGCCTGAGCTGAAGATAAGAGTTGCAGTCTTGGGAGACTTTAATCTAAAGACAAGACCTGGAAATTGTTCTGGATGGTACTCTACATCTGGAAATGTTTTTGTTATTTCGACCAAGTCAATTTTTTGATCTACAGAAGCAGATGCAACAACATTTACAATATCTACAATCGGTTTTGTCTGTGGCACTGGTTAGGGGTATAAATTCATACTATATATACCAATTACATATTCCAAGCGGGAAAAGCCTGAAAAAAGGTCGTATACCGTCCGGTAGAGATGAAACTACACAGATCAGATCCCTAGTACGAGGCACACGAGACGGTTCCGCTGATCTTTTCCACATCTGCATCCTTGGATATGCCATAGATGGTACCAAGGGTCATCAGCCCGACAACCCTTAACACATTGTGGTATTCCATTGCCATTTCAAAGCCATATTTTTGGCCCAACACAAACCTCTTCTTGTCTAAATCAACGCCGTCTTTGTATTCAACAGCAATTTCTCCATGAGGTTCGACATCTGTGAATTTTCTTTCATAATACATTGCCTGCATTGCAAGTGCGGGTTCAATTTTTTGCAGCTTGTTCTGTATGTCTTTTAGGAACTCGTCGTATTCTGCCTCAATTATCTGAGACATGACATCATTACGTCAAAATCTTATTTAAATCTGCAAGCGCTATCAGACAGTACTGACCTACAAAAATAAGAGTTACTAAGAAATCATCAGTGAAGGTTATCAATCATTGTCACAGATAATACTGTATGACTGTTCTTTACCTTCCAGAAACAAGAGAACCCAACTCAAAAGTGGCAGAGATTCCTCACGATGTAATTTATGACATACTCAGCAAGGTGGAATTAATAGATGATAGGGATCCAGAAAGGAAAATTAGCTAACTGGTGTAACCACAACACAGACCTGCTAATAATAACTTGTGGAGCTCTTATCATAGCATATGTAGAAACCATAGATGGTCATCTAAATTTCACGCCCAATTCGTATTATGGGTTTTTGATTATATTGTTAGGCGTAGTTACACTATCAGTAGGAATAGCCGCTCTCATCTGTTACAGGATTTTATTGAGATTACCGGGCTTTTTTTAGATTATAAAGGACAACCTATTTTTTGCCTGCCAGGATAATTTCTACAGAGATGAGACAAGATTGGGTTATTGAATTATATTTCGCAAAAAAATTCTTAAGATGAATGAATTTTGGAAAAATATTTGACCGAAAAAAAGACGATAATTCTTCTAAAAATCTTGAAGAGATTTACAAAGTAAAAGAAGAAATCGACAAAGAAGACAAGATCTTCGAGAAAGAATTACCTGCAAAATATGCATTATTGCAAGAATTTAGCATCGATGAGCTAAAGTTGTTATGCAATAAATTTCTAGGAATGGAACCCCCAGTTGATGAATATGTTGATTCCAAGAGTGGAAACAAAAGAGTACTACCACAATACAAGGAAGACTATATGCATTTTATCATAGACGAGTTGAGGCTGTCCAAGATAAGCGATTACGCACTAGAAAACAAGATTGTGTCCAAGAAGTTTTTCAATGATACCAAGCAGTAAATAATTAAAATATTATTTCTTTGGAATAATCAAATCAAGAAAAATTGTTTTTGTTACAAACCCATCAGACACACTGACACCCAGAGTATAGTTACCAGGAGTGGCAGAATAATTTCGTAAGAGCAGTTGAGCCTGATGGCTAGAAGAGAGGTCAAGTGTATCCGGCGATAATGTTGCATCAAGGTTTTCAAAACCTGCTGCAATATCTAGAGAACTTGACGCATTAAGAAATACGTGGTTTGCACTGTAAGGACTCTGGCCATCAATTTTCAGATTTACAGTCACTTCTTTTGAGGCATCAGTATTTAGAACGACCTTGTCTGTATCTGCAGATATGTCAAAAGGCACCTGCACATGGCCGTCAATTCTTCCTAGTTTATCGGTATTCCATTCGGAAAACCATAGTATCATGTTGTCATTTGGATCTACTGACAAGTTAAGTGGATATGTAAGATAGCCGCCGTCTGTTGGCCTGGATGGAATCTCATATTCAATCATGGTTTTGTTTACTGTATCAAAATACGCAAGCTTGTTTCCCTCATGTTCATTGAACCACAAATCTTTTCCATCATTAATACCCCGAATCCAAAATGGAAGCGTGACTGCATGATACATATTTTGTGAGGTAGGATACCGCACAATCTGGTTGGTTCCAAGATCATATTTTGTCAGAAAACTTGTGCCGTGTTCTGTAAGCCATATCGTGCCATTATTGACAAGAAGATCAGTCGGTGATGAAAGCTCAGTCTGGTTATTTACAGGGACTACTTTTACTTTTGTGATTCCAGTTACCGTTCCATTCTCATGGTCAATGTTAAACTCAACAATCTGTTGCGTGGTTATTTCCGTAACCCATACAGTATTGTTTTGTAAAAACAAGCCTGCAGGAGCTGTGTTATTACCTAGATCAAAGGCAGATATGGAATATCCAGTTGGCGCACTGGCGTTCTTCTCTACTACACACAAGGTATCGCCGCTAAGTGTGGTAAACCACACATCACCATTGTTTTTGTCAGCCTTCATCTGAAACGCAGAACCTGTCTTGGATTGAAGGGAGAGAAAAGTATCGTTAACAGGATCAAATCTCCAAATGGTTTGTGTTCCAAGCGGCGAAAACCACAGCAGTCCATCTTTGTCCTGAATCACTGTCCATGTCATGGTGGTTCTGTTCTGCCCAGGATTAGAATATTCCAAGTTGTTGTATTTTATGTCATGGCTTTCCAGTTGTCCCGATTTTTGATCAAAGCTGTAAAGTATATCAGATTGGGTTGATGTTATCCACACTGTTCCTTGTTTGTCTACAATCAAACCGTTTGGTGCAATGTCAGCAGGCAGAGAATATTCTTGCAGATAGGGATTTTGGCTAGGTGTTGGACTCAGGATGGATCCTGTAGGCTCAACAGTTGGCCTTTGAGATACAACCCAAGATAATGCAACAGCTATCAGTATTATCCCTATAACAATGCCTATTTTTTTAGATACCAAAATAATCCCTTTGAAATTAATTTTCTGTACCTTTCTTTATTAGTGTCGCGAAGATTCCCGCCTAATCAGTACTGACATACCGCTCAAAGACAGGAAATGTAGCCAAATATAATATACCAAAACCGTCTACCCCATTTAATGCGAAAAAAATACCTGCTTTTGATTATTTATTTTGGTTTCTTTGTGGGCCTTGTAAGTTATGAGATATTAAATCCATCATTTAGTAGAGATGACGCAAAGATTGGCAACTATGAGATTCAGGTATCTACGACACCATCGGTACCAGACGTAGGAAAAAATACAGTAATTCATTTTCTTGTTTTGGACCAAAACGGCAACCAAGTAGACAAGGTTAGGATGGGTTTGAAAATTTATCATGATGATGATTTGATGAAAGAGTTTCCTGCTGCAAATTATCCCGGGGCATGGGATGTAGATTACGTATTCCAAGAGCCTGGAAATCACGTGTTCAGTGTAGACCTTTTTGATTTGAGCACAGGAAACATAAACTCGTACGAATTTAACATAACTACCCTCAGCCTGTACTCCTCGATGTTTATTGTGCTTGTAATTGCAGGAGTTGGAGGTGCAGTTGGAATAGTGATAGCAATACTGCTCTTTGGCAAACGAGCAAGACCAAGTTTCAGATATTAATCAAAAGGCGTGGTCCCCTTATGCAGGACATTTGGAGATCACCTCCGTTGAACCAGCGCCTTTGCGTTTGGTTTGCACATGTTTCCTGCGGGACCACGCTAAGTCAAGCCATTTTTTGTGGCTTTACTAACATGGCATAATAATGGATTTTATAATATTTAAGAATTCATTTAAAAAAATATAAACTAAAACAACGTGTTACTTCTTTTTATAGACATAGCGTATTATGGCAACTGCTATTCCCGCCATAACACCCATAACAATCACAAAAGGTAACAAAAGGTATAGCATGTTGACAATTTGAAATTGTGGTGATGAGACAAAAACGGTAAATTTTGCTACATTTATGAAGGTCGGCGTGTCAATTCGCAAAAAAATCCCGTATGTTCCACCAGTTGTAAAAACATAATCTTGAGAGAAATCACCATCTTGTACTAGTGTGCCATTAGATTTGTAAGTAATGTCACTTGAGGACTGGTCAGATCCATGATAATAAACAATCGTGATTGTTTCTGTGAAATTCTTAAGATGCTCGCCAGTTTGTAAATTTTGGACACTAAAGTTCATAGTAGAATTTTTCCCAACAGTTGGAGTTTGCGGATCTGTATCAAATTGAGCCAAAATATTATATTTTTGATTATTCCATTCTTGAACATTATATCCATAAAGATGTCCGTATGAAGGTAAACTAGGAAGAAAAACCATTCCGGAAATAAGCAATAATTTTGCCATCTTCAAAAAATAATAGTTCAAGCGCAAAATCAATCAAAATTAATTGTATTATTTGTCTTATAATGCGTTGCCAATACATGGCTTTCAAAAATCTGGGACGACAATCTAGTGTGAGATATTTAAGTGACCAAGATTAATTAAAATAAATGAAAAAGGCCTGGTTGCTTTTAACAATATGCGCGTGTGCTTTGTTTGCTACCACATACCATGGTGCCAATGCCCAATCATCAGGTACAGATTCAATTTTTAACAATTTTTTCGGAGGTTTGAAATGGCAACCAGATGCACTTAACGCCGAATCTGAGGTAATTGGAAATTACCAAGTAGTCATTACGACAGATCCACTAACGCCAAAAGTAAACCAAACAACACATATGGAATTTAAGATCTTCAACTACAACCAGGGAGTTTACGGGGACACGTCAAACTATGCTGAGACAGGCGTAAATCATTTCACTATGGGAATTAGAATTTTTCATAATGATAATCTTGTAAATGAAATTCTTCCTGAATTGCATAAAGGAAGTGTGTGGAGTACTGACTATGTGTTTCACGAGTCAGGAAACCACGTGTTAAAAGTTGACTTGTATGACATGGATAAGGACAACCAAGTTGTAACTTACATCTTTAACATTCCAGTAGATACAATTTTTGGGCCTATTTTTCAATATATCCTAATTGCGGCAGCCATGGCGTTTGCCATTACTCTAATTTGGGTTAAATTTGTGATGATGAAGAAGAAAACTCAATGAATTATACAATGACAATATTGAAAAATATGACAAATCAATGCTGTATGTTTTCAATCACGAGAAGTGTATTCTGATCTTTCCAAGTAATTTTATTCAAATCATCATAGTGATTCAGGATGTTTTGTACAAACTGATGCAATGCTTTTCTAAATTCCCCGTTTTTGTAGAACTTGAAGGTGGAATAGTGGTGATTCTTTGCTTGTTCAACTAGCTTTTCTAGTGGATATACACGTTGATGCTCGAAAAACTTTACAGAATTTATATTCAAATTCGGATCCTTTTCAAAGGCAGATTTTAGCTCATCTAGTTCATAGAGACGACTTTCTTTCTTGCTAAATGAAGGAAAGTGTGTTCCCCATATTGTCTTAGCGTTCTGGTCATGTAATCTTGTATATACAAAGAGCTTCCCATTGTTTTTTAGTATTCTAGAAGATTCTTTTAGAAAAGATGAAAGAGAAAAGTGATGTATTGCGTTAAATGATGTAACACAATCAAGGGAATCAGTCTGTAACGGAATTCTGTGTGAATCACATCTGATTGGAGTAAAATTGGAAATGTTGTTACTCGTAAAATGTTCTCTTAGATGTCGTAACATTTCTTTATTATTATCAATACAGAAAAGGTGACATTTTTCACCAATATGTTGTACAAATTTTAGGCTATATCGTCCAGCACCGCAACCAATGTCTGCTGTTCTTACACGTTCAAGGTCTTGCAACTTGTTTGTAATGAAAATAATAGGTCCAAGGTCAGTAGTTCGCAAGTCACAATATTGTGGAGCGATATGTAGAAAATGATCATGCATTTTACTAAATGTCTTTCTTGTCTTGTCCAAGTGATTTTCCATGATTACTTACCAGTCATGCCATGATTCTAAAGTGTTATTCAAAAGAGATAAAAATCATGAAGCAAAAGACGTGCTCTCAGTCGCCTGTTTAGGCAGTCAAACTTTCATACAAATTGTTAAACAATGGACAGAAACGCAAGATAAAACACCATTGTTACAGAAATGTTCAAAAAGATTTTGGAAGCCAATGATATTTCAGCCATTTTTCCTAGTCTAGCATTGTCCAGAATCTTGAATATCTAAAAAGGCCAACCCACCCAGAAATGAAGAATATTAGCGATATTGCAAATAGAGTATAGAGATCTCTTTTGCGATGTGCAAGATCCATGTTAAGAAAGATAAATGCCCCCATGCCAATCAGACCAAAAAATAGCACCAGTCTTCCAAATCTCTTCCAGTTCAACTATAAAACAAACCAATGAACTAGATATAAAATCCATCTTACTTTAGATCATGCCAATATCAAAGTCGATTTATGAGATTATTCTACGACTCATACAATTCCGCACTTTGTATAGTACTGCTGATGATATTCTTCTGCTCTGTAGAACTCTGGGGCAGGAAGTATCTCGGTTGCAATTTTCTTTTTAAATTCGCCCGAGCTTTCAAGTTTGTCTTTGGATTGTTTTGCCTCTTTTTCCTGATCTTGGTCGTGACAGAAGATAACTGACCTATATTGAATCCCCACATCGGGGCCTTGTCGGTTTAGTGATGTAGGGTCGTGACAGTGCCAAAAGACATCCAGTATTTTGTCATATGGTATGACAGATGGATCAAATTCAACCTGAACTACTTCTGCATGACCGGTCTTATCGGTACAGACATCCTCATAGGTCGGGTTCTTTAGGTTGCCTCCCATGTATCCCACCGCTGTCGATGTTACACCCTTGATCTTTCTAAATTCGTGCTCAACACACCAGAAACATCCAGCTCCAAAAGTGGCCTTCATAAATCAAAATTTGTCTGCACAGAATTAAATCCTATCGGATCAGTGGATAAAATAGCGGTATCACAGAGTCATCAGTGATTTTTCCTTCAGACCATGAACAGATGTCTGATTTGTCAATAGACGAGGCCGGGTTTTGTGGAGTTGGAATAGAGATTATTTTACTTGAATCAAGGAACTTTATTGCAGCCGCAAAGTCGCTGTCTTGGATGCTGCCATTGCACCAGAGGCCTGCCAGGTTTTTTACCCAAAAAGGTATTGGAGTATTTTCATGGTTTACTATCACAGAAAATGACTTTAGAACAGAGTTGCCTTCTTGGTTTATTGCAGAACAAGTTACTGTAGTAGTCCCAATAGGAAAGAGAGTGCCAGATGATGGATAGCAAACAGGATTTGCAAGCCCTTGAAGTACAGTAGAGTTGAGAAAGTTCACGCTAGTGCTAGTGGTGCTAGTGGTTTGAACTGTGATGTCGTGAGCAACAGGAACTTGTGCTGCTGCAGATGTTACTGGCTGGTAGTGTGTTCCAATTGTTACAAATATGCTAGATTCAGATGGTATTGGCTGCGAGTTGTCACCAACTGTAAATTCCAAAGTAGAACCAATCTCGACTGGAAAACCGTCAATCTGGGTTGGTATCTTGAAGGTGGCCGCAAAGGTATTGGTATTAGGTCCAGTCTCTCTAAGGCTGCCAGTTCCTATGTCAAATGCATTATCTGCAAGCGTAGTACTGACTCCCCCCATGTGGACCTGAACTAGGCTTAATGGAATGTCGTCTGGCACTTGCGAGTCCAGATTATAATTTGGAGCATAAAGTTGAATGGTAAAATACTGCCCAATGTTGACACTCTGCTGCGATGACCCTGTGGGTTCCACCGGCACTGTAGGCTGGGAGCTCAATACAACTGACTGGGTTATCGTTTCTGGGTTTCCAGCATAATCAGCAGGTTGGTGATATGTCATAAGTACAACATCACCATTTTGTAGCGGCCTTCCATTGACAGAAGAGGGAAGAGTGAGTTGGAGTTGAAATACACCAGTATCAATGCCTGTTTCTACCATGCTAGATGGTCCAGGTATTGGGGTTCCATCAATTGTAAAATCAACCAGTCCAGATGTTGAAAGTGTCATAACCCCCCTGTGGTCTGTAACTAGATTCTCATCTGTAATAGTAAATGTTAAAACTGAACCTGGAGAGGCGGATTGCGCATAACAAACTGAGATTGGCACCAAAAGAAGAGAAAGTATTGCCAGGTATTTCACTATATCATGATAAAGCATCGCAGGTATAAACATCTTGCAGATTGATTTCATGGACGCAAAAATAAGGACATGCTAGTGTTTATCCAATATCTTTTCTGCGTTGTCAATCATATTCTTCAGATGCGGCCTCATAGATTCTTGCTCATCTTTTGATATGCCTTTGTAGATCAATTTTCTTAATTGAATAATTTCTTCTACGATGGAATCAACCGTGGACTCGGCTTTTTTTGTAAGAAACAGCCTGTTGTGTCGCCTGTCTTTCAGATCGGGTTTTCGTTCAAGCAATCCGTTTTTTTCCATTTTGTCGATTATAGGAACAAGTGTGCTGGTGTCAACATAGATTTTATCAGCAAGTTCTTTTTGGCTTAGCCCGTCGGACATGTTTAGTGCCAAAATAACCTTCCATTGACTTGGTGTGAGTCCTAGTTTTTGCTTGATCTCATGTTCTGCAGCTCTTTCAATAGACTTTGATGCAAGGAAGATCAGTGTTCCAATGCTGTCACTTATATCCAATTTACGCATACCTTATGTTAGATTAGGTGGTATACAAATGATTTGTATACAAACATATTATATACTCTAACGTGGAACATAACTCATGGCCAAGCCAAGAGACCTAGGTGGAAAAAACCATGCAGCGACCCAAGCCTACAGTTAGATCGAGAAATGCACTCTTGAGTTTGATAGCAATCATTGTACTTGTTCCAAGCATACCAATGTCGTATGCTGATCGTATGATAGACGTACAGACAGTGGCAAATGTAAACGAACAGTCGTTGATTACCGCAATAACGAGTCTGCAAAACTATCCACAGATATTTCCAGACAATATCAAGTCAGTCAAGATACTAGACAACCAGACAAACTTGGTAGATATGAACGCGGGCGTAAATGGTGTTTTCTTTGACACGCAGGCAGTATACCAACAGACCCCAGATGGCAAGTACGTCATACAAGTAGTATCAGGAGACCTCAATGGAACCACGATGACAACAGAGTTGAACAAAACATGGGGTTTTGATGGCCAGCCTGGAATGGGAACTGTAGCAAACATTAGTTTAGACTTGAAGACATCAGGATTTCTCGCGTGGATGCTAAGTCTTGTACCTGACAGCTCGCTAAATTACGCGCTTCAAAATGGATTTAGCAGGTTTGTTGACTATGCCCAACAAGCCTAGGAAACTTTTCATCAATTCGCTCTATGTAGTTTTGGCTTTAGCTTGGAGTTTTTCTTTAATAGTTCCAAGGCAAGGGCTTTGTTGTTTAGTGCGATATCGTATTTTTTATCAATTTTAAGAGCAGAGTTGAAACACTTTATGGCATCCTTTAGTAGACCAATTTCCCCCAGTGACAATCCCTTGTACGCCATGGCCATGGCATACCTAGGTTGAACCTTAAGAATCCTATCATAGCAATCAATTGCATCATGATACCTACCTAGTGTATGCAATGCAGAGCCCCTATTCACTAGTGCATCTACATTTTTTGGATCTATTTCCAGGGCAGCATCATAACAGTTTACAGATTGCCTGACCTTTCCCAGGTTTTGAAGTGTAACTCCCTTGTTTATCAAAGCTACCACATTGTTTGGCTCCTTGTATAATACAAGATTGTAATACTCTAGTGCAAGTGTGTATTCACCCTCTTCACATAATTCATAAGCCTCATTTAGAAGCGAAGAATTTTTCATCTTTTCGTACTATCAAGTCTCACGATAATATTCTTTTAGTAGAGCGTATGTTTGCCCACAGTCAACAATTCAGATTGTCAAGTGATTTGATAATCAAGTATCATCACTCAAAGATGTACGGAGTCAATTCACAACAGTCTTTAAGGGACTTGGGGCAGCTGAGTTTTAATGCCTACAATTGTCTTTGATTTTGACGGTACCATAGCAGATACCATGTCAGTTGTAATAAAAATAGCCAACAAATTTGCTGACCACTATGGATATCGCAAAATACCCCTAAGCGATCTTCCAAAGCTTCGCGAAAAAAGGCCAAGCGAGGTGTTAAAGCACTTGGGAATTTCCATATTCAAGCTACCCATTGTTGTAAGGAAGATAAGATTTGAGATGAATAAAGAGATAGCACACCTACAAACTGTCGTAGAGATAAAGGACACCCTTGAAAAACTGAAGAAAAGTGGATGCATACTTGGCATACTGACTACAAACTCAAGGGAGAATGTCATGGAATTTTTAAAAAATAATGATTTGCAGTTGTTTGATTTTGTATATACTGGAAGGGCAGTATATGGCAAGAGCAGGTTGCTCAAAAAACTAATGAAGGAAAAAACCATTCCACATGATGACCCTATCTATGTTGGAGATGAGATAAGGGATGTCGAGGCTGCAAAGAAGGCAGGCATCAGAGTAATTGGTGTCTCATGGGGATACAATACAAAGGCTGCACTTGAGAAGGCATCTCCTGACTATATTGTAGAAAAACCAGAAGATCTTCAAGCGGTTATTTTGAATAATGCTTAGTTGAATTTGCGCTATAGGTTTTTAGAGACGCTGGAAATATCACGCAGTTAACTTGAGTGCAGATGTAACTGAGGATGAAAAAAGAACACTTACCCCAGAATCAGGATTCAACCTATGTGGAATTGACTACTTTGAATCATTTGGTATGAGGCTTTACCTGATAGAGCATTACGAACGATATCAAGACGCCCTCAAGGCAAAAAATGAGAGAGAAAATCCCAACGAGTACCTCATACTCTATAACGGATCTTCGTGATTTTAAAAATTTGATCACAAGTTAATAACAAATTCATTTAATACTTGATTATACAGATTGTAACTTTGTGTCTCTAAATCCTGAATTTAGAAAATATCTAGAAGAAACAATTCATGGAATAATAGTTGGAATTCCAACACTGAAAAAAGAATATCCAAAATTCAAAAATGACTGGAAGTTTGACAGTGAGTTTGATTTTCTATATGGATGCATAGTAGGACAAATGCTTGGAACAAGCCTCACTGCTTTCAAAATTGTACATGACAGAGAAGCAAAGTCAGACGAGATTCTATCAATTGGTGAACTTGTAGAGTCATATTTTCCACTCATTCGAGATGAGATACGAAATATTTGACTTTAATTTTGTTTTTAGAAATATACCGTGACATTCTACTCATGAATTGACAAAATTTTTACAGTTCTAAAACTATGTCTCTTTTTCAGATTTGGATTTTGTGTGAATTTTTTTGAAGATCCTTACTGCCTCTAGGTGTGAGCAGTTTGCCTTCAAGCCATTGCCATGGTGAAATTTGTAAAAGTTTTTGAATCCCTCACACTCGCAGGTTTCAGAGGTTACAAAATAAGATTTTGTAGGATCGCTAGAAGATTTTACCTGATAGAGATCATCATCTACCTTGACTACGCCATCTTTGGCCAGGGCCTTTGCTTTCTTGATTGTATTTGCGCTCACTTTTTAACAGTTATAGTAACTTACTAAAATGTTTTACAGGTACTTGGGTTTTCAATACCCTGTTAAATTCACACGTTCAAGAAACGTTAAATCAAAAGAAATTGTATATAGATTATGATTGGTGGAAAAATATTAGATGCAATAAACCAAGGCAAAGTAACAATAAGTATCGACGGCAAACCAGTCATGTCACTTGACAGAAACGCCAAGTCACTTGAACTTGAAATATCAGGACTTGAGAAGACTAACCTAAAGATATCCAATCTATTCAAGACAAAAACGGTCAAAGGCAAAATGCTTCTGGAATCCTCTTACCTCGTAAAAAAATTCACAAAAAATGGATGGAGGTTTTCATTATATGACAAAGGCGAGCGCCTTCTTACCACTAGCACTCCTTCCAAATTTGGCTCACCTCTTCATTTCAATCCATTGAAGTTAAGACGCATATTACGAATTCTCTAGCTTTTTGGGGTCATCAATACCACATTTTTCTTCGAGGATGCTTTCCTCTCTTCTTCAGTCAGTTCCCTTACATGTACAGTCAGTGTGACAAGTCCATCTATTTCCACAGATTTTTCAATGCCAGGTAGTTTTATGTTGGTTTTTTGAAAGTTAATGTCTAGTTGAGAGTGCTTGTCAGCAAGGGATTCAATGAGGCCCTCAAAGAAGCTTGTATCCATTCCTGAATCTTCTTTGCTCATGCAAGTTATTACGGTCCAAAGTATTTACGCATTTATGACATCATCAACATTGTGCAAGAAGTATTAGTGTGGAGCGGACCCCGTTGATGCGTCTTATCTTTTCAGAAACTGTATCGTTAATTTCATTGGTTGATTTTGATTCTATTTCTGCTACAATGTCATAGTGACCTTCGGTACCATGCACTTCCTTTATTCTTCCTATTGTCTTCAATTCATCTAACACCTGTTCTTCTTGACCATAGTCACATGCGATCATAACATATGCTGTTGGCATGATATCTATACGACGTCATGATATTTCAAGTAGTTCCTAGTTGCATCTTAAAATGTAAATTGCAAAAGCATGTAATATTATAGGTAACATGAAAGACGGTAAAGAAAAACAGATGATGATTCACAACGTTTAACCTCATGGCAATAAAATAATCATCAACTATGAGTGAAAAGCATGATGATGAAGAATCTGAGATCCTAAAGGGAATGTTTGAAGAGATAATGAAGATGATTCATCAAAAACAGATCAGAGTTGAAGCTATTGTGCAAAGGGCCATAGAACAGGATGCTATCTCTCAAGATTCATTCAACAGGATGCATGAATCGCTCAGTGAGTATGGCAAGAAAAAACAGTGGACATGAGTTCTATTTCATATCATGATTCTGGCCAATTGGCACCGCACGAGTAGCATATGCTTCGTACTCCATTGTATCTCTCATCATAGTAGACTCCACAATTCAAAGATGCACATCCCAGACAGTTAACAAGGTTCTCAGAATCAAAAACAATGGTTTGTGAGGGAAACTTGTGATTTAGAAGCACCATTATTGGATGTGCCTTGCTTTTGTAAACTGCATATTTTCTTCCTTCAACTATGATAGAAGTAGATATTTGGATTAGATCACATTTTCGTAGTTTTTTGAGTTTTTTGTACGCCAGTGTTAGAGAGATCTTGCATTCTTTGCTTATGTCAAGGGCAGATTTTGGAGAATCAGTCAAAGACTCTAGTATTTTCCTAGAATACTTGTCACCAAGAATCTTGAAGATAGCATCAACAGTAATCTCATCCTCAATCGTTTTTCCTCTGAGTATTAATTGCATATTCATGTCGAATCACGTTGCCAGCCAAGTCGCTGTTTGATTGTTGGTTTGCAACTCTAAGATAAAAGGAAATCTGTGGAGGCAAGATTTTGTAAAGATTGTTCAATTTTTACAGCATAGAGCCTGTCAAACACTGATTGTTTCACATATTTTCTATTTCATCTTAAATTTTTAACATGTTGATTCATGTTGGTTTGTATCTGTTCAATAACAAAGAATTACTGATAACAGTTACAGAACTTGTTGCCATTGCACCGGCGGCAAGAAATGGTAAGATCATGTATATGTGAGCGCCAAATATTGGAACAAGTGCTCCTGCCGCAACTGGAATCAATGCAGAATTGTATACAAACGATAAAAAGAGATTTTGTTTAATTTTGGCGACTGTTTTTTTGCTTAATTCTATTGCTGTTACGACATCTCTTAGATCATCTTTGATAAGTATAATTCCGCCTGTCTCCTTTGCAATGTCTGTCCCGCTTCCAAATGATATGCCTAAATTAGCTGCTGTTAGTGCCGGAGCATCGTTGATTCCATCTCCTATCATTGCCACAGTTTTTCCTTCCTGCTTTATTTTTTTTATAATGTTTTCTTTTTCTTGAGGAGATACTTCTGCAAAAACTCTGTCAATTCCAAGTTTGCCTGCTATTGCATTGGCAGTCCTTATGTTATCCCCTGTAAGCATTGCAACCCGAATTCCAATTTTTTTGAGTCTCTGTATGGCTTCTTGTGCATGATCATTTATCGTATCCATCATTGCAATTATTCCGGACAATTTTTTATCAATGCAAACTATGACTGTGATTTTTCCAGATTCTTCAAACTCTTGAATTTTTCGCTCCAGGTTATCATCGATTGTGATTCCATTATCTTTTATAATCTTGTAGCATGAAAGAGCAAAACCGCTTGGTTCATCGCCAAAAAAAGAAGTATCCTCTTCATACACTTTATTCCAGACATCGCTCATATGCGAACTAAAAATTATGGATTATTTGTTATTTAGGAATTAGGATAATTTTCTTGATTTTATTTCAATACCCATCTGTTTAAGCACAATTTTACGATCGTAAAGTACAGAATTTAGATACACGAAAGTACATTGTAACTTATGCCAATAAAATTAGATGAGATTGATATTGCTTTGCTCGAATCCTTGATCAAAGATGGTAGAAAATCGTTTAATCAGATAGCAAGGGAGATCAAAACAAGTGCTCCAACTGTAAAGGCACGCTATGATAGACTTGTCAATGTTGGACTGATCAAGGCTGTAAGTGTTGACTTGGATTTAGGGAAGCTTGAAGCAAAGACTGGTAAAAGACTTGACCCCCTAAAAGGGAGAACACTCAAAAGCCATAGTATAAAGCTCGACAAGGGCATGACTATAAAACTGTCATGTGATTATTGTGAGGGTCCTGTTGATGGAAAACCTCGTGTATTAAAATTCGGAAACTTTGAAAGATTCTTTTGCTGTACATCTTGTAAATCGTTATACGAAGAAAAATACAAGACACGAATAGACTCATTGAAATGAAATCATTACCAATTCTCATAATACTTAAGCGGTGCAATAAATTCAGCTAACACTTAGGAGTGGCTGCAAAACCCCTGCACCTAATTTTTTGTTATACTAAATTATAGAATAGATATCAAACATGCGTATCATGAGAATTCCTATTAGTATCCAAATCAACATGGTATCATGACAAATATAGTAAACAACGTAGACCTTGACAAAATAGCACAAACCGTAGAGAATGGCAAAAAAGAGAATTCAACACTCAAAAAACCAGTGAAACTGTACGGAGAATGGAATCTCGATCCATCAAAAGGGTATCAATTCCGAACCGAGCTATCTTTTGAAAAAGGCAAGCAGGTAATAGAGATCGATTCTCCTAGTTTCATGGGTGGTGCTGGAAACAGATTGGGACCCATGGGCTATTGCGTAGCAGGAATAACATCATGTTTCATAGGAACCCTTGTGAGCATAGCATCTGTTAAAGGAATCAAGCTGTCAAAACTGAGTGTTAACGCAGAATGCAGTGTTAACTTTGCAAAGACGTTCGATGTATCAGATGAACCAATCATGGAAGGTATCAATTTTGAGATAGACGCCCAAAGCAACAACGCTGACAAGCAGAATCTCCAGGAAGTTGTGCAGTTAGCTCTGGAACGCTGTCCTGCAATGTACAGTATGTTTCATGTAATACCGGTGAATGCACAAATAAAATGAGTTACTTGCGCAAATCTTTCCAGAAATTCATGGAACATCTTGATTGCATGGTTCTGGTCTATGATAGCGGAACTCAGCTACCTTCTTCCAAGCTGGCCATCTTTTCTCTAAAATAAAGTCCAGAGCATATCTCGATGGTCCAAATGTAGCGTTGATTACAATTAACATCAAGAATCCAAGTCCGTATACTATTCCAGTACCTATGTCAGTTGAGTTGGGTCCGTATGGCCCACCGAACCCTTCTGGAACAGCCCATATGATAAAACTGAGAAAGAGGCCCGACATGTAGGTCAATTTGCGCATCAGCCCTAAAATTAAACAGATAGCAACTGCAAGTTCAACAACACCTGAACCGTAAACGAAAAAAGCAGAGTTGGATGAAACTATAGATTGCCATAGAGAGAACCAGCCAGAAAGCCATGACGGCTGGCCTTGCGCCGCATCGCTTACCATTCCGGGAAATGCCTGGACAAGGCCGGGCTGAAATTTTAATGCCCCGTCGATAGCCCAGAATATTCCAAAAATTATTCGTACAGTTGTCTTAAGAGAAACGATATTTCTGACAAACCAGGATTCCTGAAGTACCTTTCTGGTTGGATTTGTATCTACTTTCATACCTCATCTAAAATTTTTGATCCTGCAGAACTTTTACGAATTCTATTTCCAAGTAACATGGTTATCATTGCAATAACTATACCTATGAAAAATACATCTGCAATCCAACTTCTTACAACAAAAGATCTTACAAAGTATAACACCAGAAGTAAACCTATCATAGGACCAATACAACACGCTGCACATAGAATTGCTTTCTTGTTCATAAACGTAATCTCATCCTTGCCATCACTTTCTGGATATTACTATAACTCCAGCAATTATGCCAAGAGCCGGGCCTATCCAGAATCCGTGACCAAGAAAGAAGGATGCCATTGAAACAATCAATATGACAATGCCCCACGTTTTGGCTGCTTGTGGCATTGTGTGTAATAGGTATGAACTGTAAAGAATAATTCCACCACAAACCATAGATCCTATTGAAATTCCAATAATCCAAGGAGTGATTTGAGGCATCACTGATTGCAATCCGTTGTACATCATCATGCCAAGCATTCTATGACCTCCATACATTGTATGGTAACCGATCATCATGCCAAGTGAAACCATTCCGCCAATCAGCATCAGGCTTCCTGCTATTACGGCCAGAATTACGGGAGCAGTTATTTTTTCTTCTTTTGTCACGCTTGTCATACCTTGTTACACCTTGCTAGCAGCAACCGCCACTCTTTGGCTCTTTTGCCCTTCTCTCTCCCTCTTCTTCTCTTTTTACTGTGTATTGTTCTGCGTGCGAATCGGAACAGAAGAACTTGCCAAACCTCTTGATGGCACTCTCTTTCTTGACATCCATTCCGCATATCTGGCAGTGTTTTTCGAACATGAATAAAATAGAGAGCCCATCATATTTAACAGAAAAAGATGATTATCAATGTTGAGAACAAATTTTTATTGGAAAAAATTTTACAATCGTAAAGGTGCAATGTTATATCTTCCAGTTTGTAAAATCAGTAATGATAATGATATCATCCGTTAAAACCATGAAAAGCCATAATCAATTTGTAATGAGGCAGTAAAATGGCAAAAGATCCTGTATGTGGAATGTATGTGGAAGAGAAAAAAGATACCATAACACAAAAAGTGGAAGGTATCCAGTATTACTTTTGCAGCAAGAACTGTCTAAATGAGTTCCTCGCACCTGAAAAGGAACTTGCAAAGCTCAAGAGACTTGTAATAATCGGGGCTGCCCTTACAATACCAATCTCCATTCTTACCTATGTCTCACTCCTTGGAATCCAACTGACACATTACATACTTTTTGCACTTGCAACTCCGGTGCAGTTCTGGATAGGCTGGAGGTTCTATGAGGGAACGATTGATGCGATAAAACACAGGACAACAAACATGGATGTGTTAATTGCAATGGGCACATCGGCTGCTTGGCTTTACAGCAGCCTCATCACGTTTGTACCCGGACTGTTTCCATTCAACGAAGTATACTTTGACACATCAACCATCATCATAATCTTGATAATGATTGGGAGATTGCTTGAGCAAAAAACAAAGGCGAAGGCCTCAAAGGCAGTTAGAAAGTTACTTGATATCCAACCCAGGATGGCACATGTTTACAAAGACGGACAAGAGATAGAAATCCCAGTTGAACAAGTGCAACTTGACAATATGCTGATTGTCCGCCCGGGTGAAAAGATTCCAGTAGATGGCATAGTCATAGAGGGGCGATCATCTGTTGACCAATCCGCAATTACAGGAGAAAGTATACCAGTATCAAAAGATGTTGGCGATGAGGTAATTGGTGCTACAATCAACAAGAGCGGAATGTTAAAGATAAAGGCAACCAAGGTAGGACAGGACACGCTCCTCTCCCAGATAATAAAACTTGTAGAGGAAGCAAAATCAAGCAGGGTACCGCTTCAGCGACTTGCCGACAGGATCTCTTCGTACTTTGTTCCGGCAGTTACCATTATAGCAGTTGTATCTGCATTAGCATGGTTCTTCCTTGGCGGAATAGGCCTGACATTCTCACTTCTTGCATTTGTTTCAGTAATCATAATCGCATGCCCGTGTGCTCTGGGGATAGCCACTCCAGCAGCCCTCATGGTGGGAGGTGGAAAGGCGGCCGAGAATGGCATACTAATCAAGGGTGGAGAAAACTTGGAGATTGCAAGAAAGATTAATGCGATGGTCTTTGACAAGACAGGAACTCTCACAAAGGGAGAACCCTCCGTAACAGATGTCGTGCCACTCGGAGAGATTAACTCAGACGAGGTCCTAAGACTTGCTGCCATAGCAGAGAAGGGCTCAGAGCATCCTCTTGGTCAGGCCGTCGTTAAAAGTGCAAAGGAGAAGGGACTTGCAGTAGCAGAGCCTCAATCGTTTGAAGCAATTGCAGGACATGGGATAAGAGCAGGTTACGGAGATCATGTCATCCTTTTGGGAAATAGGAAACTCATGACAGACAATGGAATGCAGATTACTGCTGACGACAAAATGAAGGATCTTGAAAAAGACGGAAAGACTGCGACGCTGATTGCACTTGATAGCAATCTGATTGGAATAGTTGCTCTGGCAGATACGATAAAAGAAAATGCGGCTGATGCCATAAAAGGACTCAAGCAGATTGGCATCGAGATAATAATGCTAACTGGTGACAATGAAAAGACCGCCAAGGCGATTGCACGCAAACTGGGAATTGATAACATACTTGCAGAGGTCTTGCCAAACCAGAAAGAAGAGATGATCAAGAAACTAAAATCAGAAGGAAAGATCGTGGCAATGGTTGGAGACGGTATAAATGATGCACCGGCTCTTGCAGCGGCTGATCTTGGAATTGCGATTGGAAGCGGAACTGATGTCGCAAAAGAAACAGGCGGAATTGTACTAATAAAAGAAGACCTCAGGGATGTAGTAATTGCCGTTGAGCTAAGCAAAAAGACAGTATCAAAGATAAAACAAAATCTTTTCTGGGCGTTTGCATACAATACCGTCCTCATTCCTGTTGCAGCTGGTGCACTGGTACCTGTGTTTGGTGCAAACATGTATAGTTACCTGCCGTTTATTGCTGCTGGCGCCATGGCAGTAAGCTCTGCTACCGTTGTTGGAAATTCTCTCCTGTTGGGAAAATACAAACCAAAGAAATTCAAAATAGACGACATACCAAAATAATCCTACATGCGCGTAATCTTTTTCTTTACCATTATCTAATTGGTTTTAATGTTCAAAGATCCAGTATGTAACATGATGATAGATGAAAAGAAAACTGAACACGTATCAGAGGTTAGCGGGAAGAAGGTGTATCTCTGCTCTCCTGCATGCAAAAACAAGTTTGACAGGGATCCAAGAAAATACGGATATTGAAAAATTTTATTTTACAATTGTAAAGTATCATGTTAATATATCATCACAGTATATCTCGTTGTCAACTGTGATAATTATGTTTTTGATATAATTACTTCGTGGTTGAAGATGACATATAGAAAATGTCGGATATCAAACCTTGTGTACTTGCAGGAAACAAACCTGCAATAATTGCGATCGCAGTTGGAATATTTGTTGCTGGAATAGGAATTGGCTATGTTCTTTTTACAAGCATGTATAATCCTTATACAATGATGACCAACCCCGCAGCATTTAATCAGATGATGGGCAGCAACCAACAGTTCTCAAACCAGTATATGGGATACATGATGCAAAATCCGCAATTCATGAGTCAGTGGATGTCTCAAAATCCACAATACATGGGACAGTGGATGGGATACATGTTACAAAACCCAGCGATACGACAGCAGATGTACGGTTACATGTTCCAAAACAAAGATTTCATGTATGGTATAATGGGCAATCAAACTTTTCAAAATCAGTACATGGGGCCATGGATGATGCAAAACCCGAACTTTCAGCAACAGCTAACACCACAAGGAAACCAACCCAATAATTTAGGAAGCGGTATGATGGGTGGCTCTGGCATGGGTCCGGGTATGATGAGTGGTTATACATCAGGAGGTAGTTCATACAAAAGCGTATCAATAAAAGATGCCACCGGTGAAATTAATTCCCTTCCAAGCAGTGCACAAGTCAGCAAAGACAGTGACACTATAACATTTGCTTCCACCAGTGTAGATCTTACCTCATTTTCCATGATAGGAAGTGATGCAATTAATATGACAGGATACAACCCACCCTCAAGCGCACATAGTGGTGGCGATGTCTTTGTAGTAGGTGGACTGATAAACCCAACACTTGTTGTAAAGTCAGGAACTCAGTTGAGTGTTACTCTGATAAATTTGGATGAGGACATGTCTCACAATTTTGTAATCACAGAGTCGGCCCCACCTTACTATACTACGCCTATGATGGGCAATGGTGGATTTCTAAACACGATGCCCATATTGCCAAATGAGGAGAAACAACAAGGATATGCTTACGAGTATACTGATTCTGTAACTCTGAACCAGCCTGGTACCTACTGGTACATCTGTACCTATCCAGGCCACGCAGAAGAAGGAATGTATGGAAAGATAGTAGTTCAGTAATAGGAATTATGAATGATACTACCTTACGCACCCAAATGTCAGGTTACAGTTTTGTGTTGAGATTTTTTATCTTTTCAATTATAGCATCGTGATCTGAATTGGGTTCTGTTGACAATATGAGTAGACCGTCATCTAAAAAGAGAGTTATTAGTTTTACTTTTTCTTTTGATGTTATCATCCAGTTTGTTTTGCCAAGTGCATCATTGAACATGTCTTCCCATGAGGCTTTTACAGAGGCCTGATAGTGCGCCATATTGCTTAGCTCATCATCAAGCATAGGCGTAGCTTTTGGGTGCCTAGCAAAGGATATCAATTTCCTATCCTTTATTCTGCCTACAAAACGCACAGAATTATCTAACCCTAGTATCTGCATACATGAATCTATCTGCTTGAAGCTTTGTGTCAATTCTTAGCATAACATTTTTGAAATGGAGATTTAATCCTATGGAATATTCACAGGTACAGCGATGATCGCAATAGATTTAAAAAAATTATATAAAACCAAAAAATTATCCGTGCCACAAATAGAGCATTGCAATAAAGAATATGGCATGTTCACATGTTGTCTCTACCATACCAGTAAGCAGAGACGTGGCAGTTTTACTCAACATATTTCAACCTTGAAATAAATTACAATTTCTCAAAAGAGCAATTAAAAGAGAGTAGTATTAACAAAAACCATGCGTGACATCAACGAAATAATGCCTAAAATTCCCAACATGCGATGGGGAGCCTTGATGAATATGCCCCCCACTAACGAGAAGGTCTCTGAGATGAGCAAGATGTTTCCACATAATGGCAGATGGCATACGGTATTTGAAGAGGAAAAACAAACTTTTGTTGACGGTGTTCGCATTTGGAAAAAAGATCCACAATCATGGACATGAGTTTTTCACTCACATTATTTGTAGAACAATCATAGATACGTCATTTCAAATATCTAAGCTGCATTTTTATTTTATCAGGCATGTTTTATACTAGATATTAACTAGTTGTTCACTAGTGATGAACACACAGTGGTGCTTCATCTTCCTTTTGTTATATGTCATATAATACACATCCGCAAGATAAAAAGACTCTTACAAAGCAGTCGGTTTTCTATTTTTGCCTTTTCTATTGTCACACAATGAACTTTATTACTTTGTTTGACGAATAATATACATGCGAAAAGAATTCTGCCACATTTGTAAAGAGGGCGGCAAGCAATGTGTTGACGTAGATACCAAAGGCGAAGTATATCTCAAAATGTTTGAGGTAAAATGCTCCAAGTGCGGAGCTTCTTTGGCGACCTAAGCCTTTTCCATTTTTGTGACTAGATTCCAGTACTGTCGGTCAATTAATCCCACGTTACCGTAGGGATACCATGACAACAATAGTAGGAATCAAGACAAGAGATGGAGTTGTCCTAGGCTCAGACAAAAGAGCAAGTAAGGGATTCTTCATCGGGTCAAAGATAGTCCAAAAAATTGCAAAGATGGATGAAACACTGGCAGTTGCAATTGCAGGCCAGCTCTCTGACGCAGAATACATAATCAAAGTCGCAAAGGCAGAAAGAAGACTCATGGAACTCAGGAGAGGATTTCCCCTGACTGTAAAAGAGTCCACCCGGTTGATTGCAAATCTAGCCTACTCTGGCTTGAGAAACTATCAACCATATTATGTAGAATTGCTTGTGGCAGGAGTAGACCAACATGGCTCTCATGTGTATGCAGCCGACATGAGTGGGGCAATCACAGAAGAAGATTTTGCCTCTTCAGGTTCAGGCTCTCCAATTGCATATGGCGTACTAGAGAGCCTATACAACAAGGAGATAAAAAACGAACAGGCAAAAGAAATTGCTACACGCGCAGTTTCTGCTGCAATGGAGCGAGACCCAGGATCAGGCAATGGAATAGATGTATTGGCAATTCCTAGCATAGCAAAGGAGGTTGCTGCATAAATGTCAGAATCTCCAAGTTCTGGAAGATTTCCGTTCTATGGACCTCAGGGCAGACTTGTTCTTGTAGACAGTGCACTAGAGGCAGTAAGTCGCGGGTCAACCACCATAGGAATCAAGACTCCAAAGTTTGCCATACTTTCAAGCCAGATAAAACCGACACATCCATTGATAGAACCATCTGAAAAGATATTCTCAATTGATTATCATGTTGGCGCAACAGGCTCTGGATATATCGGAGACATCTTACAGTTGATTGACACATTAAGACTTGAATCTCAGAAACACAAGTTGACGTACGAGACTTCAATAGACACAGATTCGCTGGCAAAACACCTCAGCGCATATCTACACAACTACACTACATATGCTGTAAGACCGCAAGCTGCATCAATAATAATTGCAGGCGCAGACGAGACAGGAATACAGATGTACCAAGTGGACCCAAGTGGCACATTCTTTAGAGGCTCTGGTTTTGCCATAGGCCAGGCAGCTGAAACAGCACTTGATGTAGTAACAAAAGAGTACAGTGCAGACATGACACAACAACAGGCAGTCGAACTAGCTAAAAAGGCAATAGAAAAAGCGCTTGGTGAAAAACCAATTGTAGATACTGGTATAGTACTTGCAAGCGAAAAGACATTTCGCAAGTTGCCCTTAGAAAAATAGGTTCACACCCTATTCTTTATTTTTTTAAAAGTATTCAAATCAAATACACATTCACATGCGCATCTTAGATTTGCAGTTCAATTTTATTATATGATGTTTTGAGTTTAATCTCTTCGGAGTGCAAGCATTGGAGACAATTTTGATGCCTTCCAAGCAGGATACACACCTGCCATGATACTAAGTGTCAGAGAAAGCACCCATACCTTGACAAGATCTTCAAGAAGAAATATTGGTGGAATATGAGTTGGCTCTCCCCCCGTAGGAGATGGAATGGTCATTATCATACTCAAAAGATAGCCCGAGCCTATCCCAATTGCAAGGCCAAGACTGGCACCTATTATTCCAATCAAGACGGCTTCAATCAAAAATAATGCCAGTATGTCAGTGTTCTGAGCCCCTATAGCTTTCATTGTGCCAATTTCGCGTATTCTTTCGGTAACCGAGTTGTAAAGAGTTGTAACAATTCCCACTGCTCCCACCACAAGGGCAATTATGCCTACCATCAAGATGAATGCGTTGTTTCCGCTTGCGGCCTGTTCTCGTATTGCCATGATGGCCTTTGGAGTGTTAAGTCCGATAGTTTGGCCATACTGTGTTGTTATCTCTTGTTGCACAGCATCTACATAATCAGGAGATGTAGCCATTATGTACAATGTATCGTACTTGTTTGATTTTTGTAATAGTTGATTTGCAGCATCTGGATTTATGAAAATGGAGCCGTCGGTGTAGGAATCACCGGTTGGCTTGACAATTGCTCTTACAATAAAGTTCTTTACGTTTTGCACTTGTTTTCCTGCAGCATTTGCATATGTATAGGTCAGCTTTACCGTCTGACCCAGAGTTACAAAGGGTACTGTATCTCCAGGAGGATTTGCGATAGTATCTCCAACAATTACTGCGGCACGGTCTGCTGGATTCACGGATGAGCCGTCTACAAATTGTAAGTTAGGCACCTTTACCTGCAATTTTGTAAGATCCATGCCAACAACTGTCACGTGTTGTGTATTACCTTCTGTATCCATCTCTACCGAGCCTGAGTATTTCGGTATCACGTCAGTTACAAACGGGAGTAACTTTATTCTGTCTACTATTACATTATTGATAATAAGCGATGCAGAAGAACTGCTTGAATGATATGAATGCTGTCCTGAGCTTGCAAATATCAAGTTTGCAGCAAGTGTGTTAAACTGTGCTTCAAGAAAAGCAGATTGACCTGCACTGAGGCCATTTAACACAACTACTAAACTACTTCCAAGCACCACCATTAAAACTGTCAAGACCGTTCTTACTTTTCTATCCACAAGTGCGTCAAAAGATAAGGAAAAACTATCACCCAGATGCATTGTTACAATCCCCTTCACTAAAGATTCAGTCAAGCGCACAAATAAATCTTGTAGTACATTCTCCAGACATGACAAAAGTTTTATTCATTTTTTTAGCACTTGTTTGCAATAATCAAACTACATTGAGATTTCATATTCGAAATTTTATTTTACATTCATGAGTTTCATCTCTTCTTTTCAATTTTATTGTTGGATAAACTGTCCAACACTTTAAATAATTAAATTTCAGATATGAGGCATGAAAAAATGCGCTGTGGCACTCAAAAAAAACTCAGGAGATAAGGGCGTCACATGGTAGACTTTTCTTGGGCAATCTTAGTTGGTGGGTTTACCTTGGTTGCAATGGGATTGCGCCATGCGCTTGATGTAGATCATATCACAGCTATAGATAATCTCATTCGATTCAACAACGCGTCAAAACGATCCAGATGGGTAGGTACTGGATTTAGTGCAGGTCACATGGTGTCAGTTCTTGGAGAAATGATTCTCATGGTATATGTCGCTGCAAGCATAATCAACCAAGGCGGAATATTTTCCTTGACTACAGGACTGCTAGGTGCCGCAGCACTTGGGTTCATTGGCATAGTCAACATGATTGCCATGAAAAAATATGGCAAGACATCTGCAAGTATTCTTGTAGGGAAGATAATGCCAAGAACTAAACGCTTTGGCATGATGGGTTCATCTTTTGTTGTTGGTATAATCTTTGGCTTGGGGTTTGATACCGCAACACAACTTGCTGCCATTGCCGTGTCTGCCGCTGCTACAGTGGTAGGAGGAATAGAGGTGGCTCTAGAAATGATAGCAGTGTTTGGAGTTGGAATGGTTGCAATGGATACACTCGATAGTGTATTGTTCAGGGCCGCATTTATCAAAACACTTGGCACTACAGGCTTTAGGTACCTGTCTTATGCGTTAAGCGCTACGGCAATGATAATAGCTACCACCTCAATGTTGGAGAGTGTCTACAATATCACCATAGTGCCAGAGTATACCGGACCTAGCTTGGCAGTAGGAGTACTAGTTAGCACATTCATCTATGCACGTGCAAGAAAAAACAAGCTACAGCAAGCAGGTACAACGAATCAACATTAAATAAAAACCATAATCATGGAACCACAGATGCATAACATAGTCAAGCTACTTGACAAAGTATCCCAGAGATACTATCCAAGCAGAATGCTGACCTTTGAGCCTGCACATATCTTCAAGGTGCTCCAGGTCATAGACAGCAACACAAAAGCCAGCAGAGCCCTGCTCATTGACGAGATTGGGCTTGGCGAGGGGTCTATCAAGACTCTGGTAAAACACCTAAAGATGAACAATCTCATCGAGACATCAAAGGCAGGAATGAAACTAACAAGCAAGGGAAAAACTTTGTTTTCAAAGATAAACGAGGCCATCCCGGCAGAAACAAACATCCAAGAATGTTCAATTACTGTAGGTAAATTCAATCATGCAATACTTGTCAAGGGATTAGCTAAAGAGGTTGGAAGTGGCATAGAACAAAGAGATGCTGCAATAAGGATAGGTGCACTTGGAGCCACCACGCTTGTATTTCGAGAAAATAATCTCTTCACGTCAGACAAAAGCTATGATCTTCCAATCAAAGATCAAAAGCTAACTATGATAATATCTGAAAAATTACAGCCAGCAAATGGAGATGTAGTGATAATAGCAAGTGCAGAAGATAAGAAAACTGCAGATTTAGCCGCCAAAAGAGCCGCCCTTGAAACCATATCAAACCACGAAAAACACTAGTGATAGATTTGCCAGTAATAGATTTTCAAGTCACGTCTAGTTTCAGAATTTTTGTCAGTTATACTGATTAAAAGAATCCAAACTGTTCTTTGCCCCAGGCTTGGTTTTCTGAAACACTTTGGTTATCTGCTCAAATATCTTGTATGCACTTATCATGGACTCTGCCTTGTTCTTCTCACCAATAGCATTGCTTTCCACTATTGCGTATCTTGATACCATCTTGAGGTTTACCTGAAACGTGTCGCCATAAGCCCACTGCAACACATAGCCTCCATCGCCATCTATCAGCCCTATCCAGCGTAGGCGTCCAAACCATTTTCCAACCAACTTGTTTACAATTTCTTCAACCTCAACTGTAGTAGGGATGTATAGTTGGAGCACCTGAACAAATGATACATGCTGCTTGAGTATTTTTTTGGACAAGTTCTCAAGGTCTAGCCTTGAGCTCTTGACTAGAATGGATCTGAGGTTTTTACTTGGCCTGTAGCCAGTCTGGCTTTTTTCCACAAGGCCCGAAGTTTCCAGCCTGTGCAAAGACCTTGAAAGGCTTTGCTGGTGCATCCCAAGTTTTCTTGCCAGTCCATTGAAAGTATACTGATTTTCTGCCAAATCATTGTCTTGGTTTAATATTGACAAAACTTTTTTGTCATTTTCCTGAAAATCATCAAGCGACACTTCAGAAATATCATCAATTATTATTTGCACCAGTTTGTCATCTAGCGTTATTTCTTTTTCTTTTGTTTTATCCTCAATTTCAGTTTCAATTTCTTTCATTTTATCACATCATGATGAGCTTTTTACTTATTTAAGGGTAGGCGCGATTCCCGTCTTGTCTTCTTGTCTTGTCATCAGATTTGCCAGAGATTTTTGGAATATGTTTAGCCTATTTTTCCTAGATTTGGCATTTCTCGAGCTTAGCCTTAATTTATTATTACAACACGGACAACGATGCAAAGGATTCAGGCTTATGTCAATAAAGATTCCGCATACAGAGCAAGGCCTTTGACCTGCCAAAAATCTAAACCCACCATATGGTTTCTTTGCTGCAAACCTATCACAGATTCCCTTACATCTCATGAATAAATCCCCCTTTCTTGTGACATCAAAAAATATTCCATAAACTAATATCGATGTGACTCCAATAAAGTGACTGACATTCAATAAACCTAGTCACGCCCCGTCATTACAAAAGTTTTGTAAATTCTTTATCTGAATGACATTTATTCAAGGCAAGATAAAAAATAGAAAAAAGTAGATCTACAATTAATGATAAAAAACATCTCGGATCTATTATCCTGAAATTAATTCATCCCCTAACTGGGAGAATAAGATCACACTGGGTATTGAGCAGGGGAAAGCGCTATCATGTCATGGCAAAGCTAGACCCGGTAAAGATATCGTGGATAATCAGG
>JBOGQT010000087.1:0-2614 GCA_050749105.1 Nitrosotalea sp.
AAATTAAATAAAAATTCAAGGCGCCAGGTAAGGGATTCGAACCCCTGAGTGCTTGCGCACAACCGCTACCTTGTGTATGATCTCGAGGCGGTCGCCGTACCGCTTGGCTAACCTGGCACCACAAAAGACTCGGGTCTTGGGCCCATAAATACAATAAGAATAAAGTGATCAGGTGATCATATGATCAAATATATAATAAAGGATATAAAGTAGACAATCTATCGTAGAATATCCAATGGAGACGATAACTAAAAAAACAGTATCTGTCGAGTTCCAAGGAAAAAAATACGCCCTTCAGGATGATTCCACAATAGCAGATCTTCTAACGCAGCTTGGCCTTCCAAAAGACAAGGCCGTAAGACTGCAGGCTACAAAAGATGGTTTTGTCCTAGTCTGCAAAAATTGATAATAGATAGTTTATTATTGATACATCCTAATCCATAGATAGGAAAAGATGGCAAAGACACGCGTATCAATTACAATTGATGACAAGACTGCAAAGGCAATTGAAAATTATTACCGTGAAAAAGTCAAGACCGCGGCAGAAAAAGGTGAGGCCATACCAAAACTCTCAAACATCTACGAAGAGGTAATAGAAAGAGGATGGGAGTCCAAGTCCGGTGCCAGGAAAAAATAGAAAAAGCAAAAAACACCATTATTCTTAACTAAACTTGTGGGTTTAGATCTTAAGATACTCTGTGTTCGAGAAAAAACAAATCTTGAAGCTTTTGCATCAAAGATTGTTGCAATCGATGCTTACAATGCAATTTACCAGTTTTTGTCAATCATTCGTGGACCAGATGGCATGCCGCTGACAGATTTTAGTGGCAAAATCACCAGTCACATAACAGGCCTGTTTTATAGAAACATCAATTTTCTATCTATTGGCATAAAACCAGTCTACGTATTTGACGGAAAACCGCCATCACTAAAGTCTGCCGAGATTCAAAGAAGAAAGCAGATAAAAAAAGAGGCCACCATAAAGTATGAAATTGCAATCAGTCACGGAAATTATGAGGATGCAAAAAAATACGCACAACAAACATCGATTTTAAGAGACGAGATGGTTGAAGATTCCAAGCGACTGTTGGGTCTATTTGGAATTCCTTTTGTGCAGGCACCGTCTGAAGGCGAAGCAACGGCGGCTAATATGACAATGACTGGACAGGCCAATGCCTCTGCAAGCCAAGACTTTGACTCGCTTTTGTTTGGAGCAAAGAGGCTTGTGCGAAACTTTACAAATAGTGGCAAGAGAAAACTTCCTAACAGAAATACCACGATAGAAGTGGAACCTGAAGTTATTGATCTGGCTAAAACTCTGGGTGAGTTGGGTATAACGCGAGAACAGTTGGTAGATATTGGGATATTGATAGGAACTGACTTTAATCCTGATGGCTTTGAGAGGATAGGGCCCAAGACTGCACTAAAGGCCATAAAACAATATGGAAAACTAGAGGAAATGCCACAAATTCAGGAAAAGCTAAATGAAATAGATTACAAGCAAATCCGAGAGATATTTCTAAAACCTCAAGTGGCGCAAGTCTCTGAGCTAAAATTTGGAGATGTCGACTATCAAGGCATAACAAATTATCTCTCAAGGGAAAGAAACTTTTCAAGTGAAAGAGTGGAAACGTCATTGAATCGATTGAAAAAATCAATAGAAAAAAAGAGTCATACGTTAGAACAATGGATGTCTGATTAGAATCTAATTGCAACTGGTTGCTAAAATGTTATAGAGAAAATCTACGTCACTTTTTTAAACTATGCATGTCCAGTACCTATCAAAAATGAAAACTCTACACTTTACAATAATGTCTTTTATGCAAAAGAACTGGTCGCTTGCTTTTGCTCTAGTATCGGTTGTGGTAATAATGCATCTCACGTTTGATCAAACTGCAAATGCTTCCTCTCCATTTTTCTATACTGACAAAAATACCTACGTAAAGGGAGATATCATTCTAGTCTATGGCTCAGTAGGTAACTATGTTCCTAATACTCTGGTAACAATTCAAATTTTAGACAATAACAATACCCAACTACTAGTCTCAACTACAAATCCAAAGCCTGACGCTTCGTTTATTGCTCGCATACCTACAAACGGTACAGACTGGAAGTCAGGCGGTCCTTACTATGTAAAGATTCAGTATGGTACTTGCTGCAATATTGGCAACAGTACGTTCTTGTTTTATGCGGACCACCAACTCTCGCCATTGAAACAGACTGAAGCAGGACTTCCTTTTTGGGACATCAAATGTGATTCTGGTCTTGTTACAATAATGAAACAAGAAGATGGCACTGTTGCCTGCGTCAAGCCTAACAGTTTGCAGAAATTAATCTCTCTAAACTGGGGCTATGATCCATCCGAGAAATTAACTGTCTATGGACTCGAAGATTCCTATCAAGTTGGGCAGGAAATAGACTTTAAATTCAGAATCAATGGATTTGGAAACAACTGCGAACAACCCTCTATCACAGTCAGGAACTCTGACCAGAAAATAGTATGGCAGAGTCTTCAGTATTCTTCGGGTTGTGCGGTAGGTGGACAGTCTGAGCATATAGAAGATGAAGCATTTCTAGGGAATGAAACGCATCTAGGATATGATTACAACAATTA
>JBOGQT010000088.1:0-21825 GCA_050749105.1 Nitrosotalea sp.
GTGGACCGGGTGGGATTTGAACCCACGATCTCACCCATGCCAAGGGCGTATCCTACTAGGCTAGACGACCGGCCCGATTTTAATCAGAGTATCATCTGATTCGCATTAACTTTTTTTGTGAGGTTATTAACGTTTAGTGTAAACCAGAAAATTAGCTTGACCGAAATAGCATAAGATATTTAACTATCATAAATGAAATTCTTCGCGTGGTCATAGAAAACAAAGCAATAATTTCGTATGTTCAAATTCAAAAAGAAGATTTAGCAGTTTTCAGGTTCATACCAAAAGAGGGAGAACTTCCACAATACAAGTCTGGTCAATTTGCAACTTTGGGTACTCATGTACCTGCAGAAAACAAAGTGATCAGAAGAGCTTATTCGATTGCCTCGCATCCAGAAAATAGAAAGTACATCGAATTATACATAAGATGGGTTAGAAAACCAATGCCCGGTCGTCTTACAACTGTTCTGTTTAGTGCAAAGGAAGGAGATGAAATCACTTGGGTAAAACCCACTGGTGCCTTTACCATAGAGGAAAAGAAACCAAATGGTGAACCTGATGACAGGAGAATTATTTGCCTAGGAGGAGGTACTGGCTTGGCTCCATTTGTAAGCTTTGCTCGTCACCTTCATGCCACAGGAAGCAAAAGAGAGATAGTTGTTTTGCACGGAGCAAGCTATGTAGATGAATTGGGCTATAGAGATGAGCTGACTTGCTTGGAAGAAGAAAGCTTAGACAAAGGTAAAGACAAGTGGAACTTTAGATATCGTGCAACTATCAGCAGGCCAGACGAGTGGTTTAACAGAACATGGAATGGACAAAAAGGAAGAGTAGAAACTTTCTTACAATCAAGGAATGATGAAATGTCTCCACTTGAAAAATTAGTTGGAGATAAAATTACCAAAGACAATACAGTCTTTTTCATTTGTGGTTGGCAAGGAACCATAGATGGATGTCTTGATGTGCTAACTCCAAAAGGATTTGTAACTGAGAGAAACAAGAGAGCTGATAAAAGCTTCGAGATAAAGTACGAATCCTACGGATAGTCAAACTCATTTGAAAAGATAATATTCTATTACCCTGGCCAGACTACGGGGACGTAGGTTAGCTTGGCAGACTGCCAGCCTCGGGCGCTGGATGTCGTGGGTTCAAGTCCCATCGTCCCCATTTTCTACAAATTAAGATATTGACACCAGATTCGATCAAGGATTGAAATATGCCTGGATAAATATAGAAGACAATTGACTATAGCAATCTATCTTGCCCACTTAAATCCAGTCACTAAAGCCCACATTGAAATTATCAACGAATTAAAAAATGATAACGAAGTGAGGGTCCTTCCTGTCATATTCAGAATTGATGGTAATGAAATCAACAGTAGAAGCTTTCCATTCAGTTATGAATTAAGAAAAAAGATGCTACAATCAGTGTTTGGGGATTCGATATCCATAGCGCCAAACTATACATTTTATTCACCATTTGCAAAGTACATGCCTCCATTGCTTTCACCATACTCATGGAACATCAAAAAACAGATTTTAGATGGAATTAAAATGAATTATTTCACATATACCGGAGATAAGGCAGAAGCCTTTGTGCTAAGACTATATGGACTAAATCCAAAGGTTGGTAAAAGAAAAGAGACATCTGCTTCATTTGTAAAGCAAAAGATGTTTGACTCTGCCATGGGAAATGATACTGACTGGGAACGTTATGTTGAGCCTGAAATTGTAAAGATTATACATGAGAATTGGGAAATTGTCAAGAAATTTGCTACTGCACCTGATCTTACATATAGAGTTCTTGGCATGAAATTTCCCAGTATGGGTTTTTGGTAGAAATAGATTAATTATAGACAGAGCTGGTTTTTTTATATGAAAACTTTTGTTCCCAAGTTTGTTTGGTTTGATGGAAAATTTGTAAACGATAAGGCGGCGACAGTTTCTGTGATGAGTCATGCAATCCATTACGGAACATCGGTTTTTGAGGGATTGCGTGGGTATTGGAATTCCAAAAATCTGTATATTTTCAGATTGGATGATCATATCAAGAGGTTCAGAAATTCTGGAAAGGTGTATTCCATTTCTCTGAGATTTACCAACAAACAGGTGGCTGATGCAGTAATAGGACTGTGTAAGAAAAACAATGTGAGAGAAGCATGTTATATACGTCCATTCTATTTTGTGGGGCGATATGGAATAAACCTCCATGTAACAGAAGATAGCCCAACCCATACAGCAGTAGTAATGTTTCCCTTCGGAGATTTATTCAATAAAAATGGAATTAAAGTCGGCATATCATCGTGGAGAAGAATTCATGATATTTCAACTCCCCCACTTGCAAAGATGGGTGGTAACTATCTTAATTCCATATTGGCAACACAAGAATCTAAGAGAAATGGATACGATGAGGCACTTTTGTTAGACCATCTTGGAAACATAAGTGAAGCGCCTGGAGAAAACATATTCATTGTTAGAAATGGAAAATTATTAACGCCCCCTCCCAGTTCTTCTGCACTAGAAGGAATTACAAAGGATTCTGTAATCAAAATAGCAAACGATCTTGGTGTTGAAACAATAGAGCGAGAAATTCCAAGAACAGAAATTTACTTTGCTGACGAGACATTTCTCACTGGAACTGCAGCCGAAATAACGCCAATCATCTCAATTGATGGCAAAAAGGTTGGAGATGGGAAAATTGGAAAGATTACAAGACAGATCCAAAATGCCTATTCAGAAATTGTAATGGGCAAAAGCAAAAGGTATTACCATTGGATAACACCGGTGTATTAAGATGAAAGTTGCGCAGATTGGAGTTGGAGGTTTTGGCAAGAATCACACTAGAATCCTTTCTCAACTTGGCGTTCTTTCAGCAGTTTGTGATGCAGATTTATCAAAATCTAAGGAATTTGGTACTAGATATTCTGTTAATTACTACTCTAGCGTTGATTCACTTGTAGGATCAGAACAATTTGACGCAGCTTTTGTTTGTACCCCTACCTCAACTCATTTCGAGATTGCCAAAACACTCCTACAAAAGAAAAAAAATGTCTTTGTTGAAAAACCCATGACATATCTTTCCCATGAGGGTGAAGAATTGCTAGAGATAGCAAAGAAGAACAAGGTAATTCTAACATCAGGCTATATTGAGAGATTTAATCCAGCTGTCTCACTTGTAAAAGAGTACGTTAAAACAAAAAAGTATGGTGAACTGATAATGTTAGAATTTCATCGAGAAAATAGAATGCCTCCCCACATCAAAGATGTTGGAATAATTTACGACACTTCGGTTCATGATATCGATACTGCCATGTGGTTGTTTGATGATGCTCCAGAAGTAGTCTTTGCAAGATCTGGTAGAATAAGACATGAACATGAAGATTTTGCTACAATAATGCTGGGTTTTAAAGAAAATAGGATAGCTATTATTTCGTCAAACTGGATAACTCCTATCAAAGTCAGGAGATTCAATGCAGTTTGTGGCGATGCAATAATTTCTTCAGACTTTATAACACAAGAAGTAAAGATAGAAACAGATTCCGGAGCCGAGATACCACGCAAGGATGTAGAAGAGCCTCTGCTTTTAGAAATTAAGAATTTTATTGCTGCGTCAGAAGGCAAAGAAGACATTAGAGTAAGACCCGAACATGCAGTAAATACGACAAGGATAGCTGAAGCGGCACTTTTATCTAGTCATAAAGGAACTCCAATTTATCTAGATCTCAAATGAACCGGAAAATGATGGAAATTCTTGCATGTCCAATAGACAAACATTTTCCACTTGAAATCTTTGAGCTTTCATCAAAAGATGAGATTGTTTCAGAAGGCATCATATTTTGTTCCAAATGTTCTAGATTTTATCCCATAATAGATGAAATCCCCATCATGTTACCAGATGAAATAAGAGATAAAAATGAGGATATGGAATTCTTGAAGAAATACAAAGATGTCCTTCCCGAAAAGGTTGTCAGCAAAGGCTCTCCTTGGCATTTGTGATAAAAAATGGTTACAAATTTTGTGTCAGAGAAGGCAAAGTTGGGCAAAAATGTAAGAATATGGCATTTTGCATATGTAGGCGACAATTCAGAGATAGGAGATAATGTGAAGATTGGTTCTCTTGCTCATGTGGATTATAATGTGAAGATTGGGGACAATACCATGATAGAAGGAATGGTATACATACCTCCTCTCTCTAGGATTGGAAAAAATGTATTCATAGGACCTGCTGCAGCTCTTACAAACGATCCATATCCAGCAAGTAAAAAAATGATTGGTGTCACCATTGAGGATGGAGCGGTGATAGGTTCAAGAGCTGTCATCAAAGCTGGAGTAACAATTGGCAAAAACAGTGTGGTTGCGATGGGAGCGGTTGTTACCAAAGATGTCCCTGCAAATACAGTAGTTGTAGGGGTTCCAGCCAGAGTCAAATATTCTCGCGAAGAATACGATAAAAAGAAAAAAGATTGGGAAAACAGCTAATTTCTGATTTGTTTGTGAAATATCCAGTTCTTTGTCTTTGACATGATGAAAATCCAGAGAACGACAAGCAAAAGGGCAATGATTGCTTTTACACCAGAATCCAGAAATTCGTCATATTTTCCGAAACCATGTATCTCTATTGAAGCAATTATAGTAAAGAGGAGCCCTCCACCAGCCACAATCATTATCCACATTATGAAGACATAGGCGTAAATTGGTGCTCTCATATATGAACATCCATCATAAATGCAGTTATGATTGCAAGTGCTGCTGAAAATAGCGCCAGTTTGAAAATTGTGAATCCTACTTCTTTTTCAGTCATGGGTCTATTAGCTACGATCAAACGTACCAATGTCACTGGTGCATGCTTGTCTGCAGTAGCTTTTAGCTTAAAATCTTCTGTGTGTTCAACAGGATTTGATTTTAGCTGTCTATGTTCAATTATTCGTTTTACACTTGAAAGAAACAGAAATGAGTTTATCACAGCTGGTAGGAGAGCGACTGCAGCAATTATCTCCACATGTCCCACTATGGCAATTGTCCCATACATGGCACCTAGGGTGAGCGCACCAGAATCACCTGGAAATATTTTACTAGGAAACTTGTGATATTTGTAAAAAGCTAGAGATACAAAACCTAGAGGTAAACTTGCTATAGCTATATCGTAATGATGAACGATGAACAACGATATCGTAAGTGCAAAGCTTGCAATTGTCATAAAACCACTTGCAACTCCATTGAGTACATCAATAGAATTGACAGTATTACCAGTAATTGGAATCATGAAGATTATCAATGCTATATACAATTCTGGAATCCTAACGTGACCAAATAGCGGAAACGCCAGATGTGGCTCATATGTTCCCAGTAGAATTATCGGAATAGCGCTGGCAGCTAGAGCAAGAGGCTTGAACCAGCCACCCAGCACTTTCCTGTCATCTGCCAGACCTACGAGAAATGCTAGAAAAGTAGTAAGAATTATTGCTAACACAGCTGTAGAAGAGTAGAACGCATAAAGGACAAATTCTGATGCCATAATACCTGCAAGAATAGATGGGCCTCCGGGTCTTGCCACCATTGCTCCTCCAACTCTATTGTAATCTTTGACTACAAGTTTTCTTTTTTCAAGTGTCTTGGTAAGAGCTGGAGTAAGGGCATAAACCGTAACAAACGCTATGGCTGAAACTATTATAGCCGCTATCGTTTTGTCAAGCATCATCTTATCTTTTTGAGTTGTGTCTTTATGTTTTCTGCAATTACAGGCCCAATCTTGTCAATTTTGGCAAGTTTTTCAACAGGAATTGACGCTAATTCGTCGAGGGTCTTAATTCCGTTCTTGTGCAAAAGTCTTGCTCGTATCCTTCCAATACCACGTACTTTTACAAGATCCACAAGTTCTTCCTTTATTCCATATACCACTCTGGCTTGTAAAGCACTTAGTTCATCCATAACGTTATCTAGTTTTTCAAGTTTGGCAAGCTCATAAAATGCATGAATAAGCCAATATGCAGTCTCAGACATCCTATGCATGTCGCCTGACTCGATGCCAAAGTTATCAGAAAGAGAGATTTCGCTTGATTCGTTGATCCATGCATGTATTGCAAGTAAGCTTCTATTGCAATCATATTCAGATATGCTCTCAATTAATTGATTGGCATAATTTTCAAGAAGTGTACTAACTGATTCATAGTCCTTGTTTCTTAGTGAGAATTTAGGAAAAAAATCTTCACAACTTACAATAACATGTAATATTCCAAGGGTGTGTTTTCTGCCTTTTGAAATTTTTTGCAGTGTCTTCTTGAAATAAACAGCTGTAAGCGGATCTATATACAGAGTAGAAGTTTTTTTGCCAAATTCTGTTGCAATAAATCTTCCTCCCTTTTGTTTTATGAAATCTTCTGATTCTAGATAACGCAATGTTATCTGAATCTTGAATTTTATAGTTGATTTTCTTTCTTGAAATCCTAAGAGTGTTTTTGTAAAAAAATCTATAACTTCGTCATTTTTTATGCCAGGAGTAGTTGATATCAGGCTCAACACATGAATTCGTAATGCTTTATCTCCTGTAAGTTTTGAAGAAATTGGCTCTGGTGTGCCATTAATGTAATAATCAAAGAGCTCATCACTGTTAGCAGTTCCAACTATTATAGATTCACCATATTCATCATATTGAGGTCTCCCTGCTCTGCCAGAAAGTTGTTTGTACTCAAGAACACTGATGGGTTTGTTGCCTCCATATTTTACATCGTATCTGTTAACATTTGCAAGTACCACTCTTCTTGCAGGAAGATTTACGCCTGCAGCTAGTGTTGGAGTTGATGCGATAATCTTTATTCTTCCGCTTCTAAATTCCGATTCTATAATATACCTGCAACTTAGATTTAGTCCTGCATGATGAAATGCAACGCCTTTTTTTACTAACGTTGCAAGATTTCTAATCAACTCTGTATGTTCATTGTCTTCAAGAATTCTTTGCGATATCTGTTCCAAAACTTTTTTTTCCTCTTCTGAGAGATACGTTAAGACAGCATCTGATGCCTTTGTTGCAAGAGAAACGGATCGTGCCCTAGTTTCAGCAAATAGAATTGCTTGACCTCCATTTTTGAGAGAATCTAATCCTAAATCAACTGGGGCCCCTCTGATACTTGTTTCAATTTGAAAGTGTTTTCTGTCTTGCATTGTTACCACCCCTTGTTCATATACCCCTTCCCAGAGTGGTACTGGTCTCCAGTTACTTTCTACGAGTTTACATCCAAGCCATTCTGATATTTTGTCAGCATTGGTCACTGTTGCACTCAACGCAAGTATCTGTGGTTTTTGTTCAAGCGAAGCTAATTTTGTCAATACAATTTCAAGCGTAGGTCCCCTATCTTCATCTCCTATCAAATGTACTTCATCTGCAATAACAAGACTGATTTCATTTATCCATTCAGCGCCTTGTCGCATTAGAGAATCCATCTTTTCATTGGTCAGAACAAGAATGTCATTTAAGCCCAGATTTTTATCGGTTTGATCGTAATCTCCCGTTGAGATCTGAATCTTGATTTTTCTACCAAAATCCACAGATTCTAGTTTCTTAAATTCAGAAAATTTTTCAGAAGCTAGCGCTTTGAGTGGACTGAGATAAACTATCTTACCTTTTTTTTCAAAAAGACATTTTATTATGGCAAGCATGGCAATCAGTGTTTTGCCGCTTGCAGTGGGGGCCGAAACTAGGATGCTCTCTCCATTCAATAGTCCTGCTTTTACGCTCTTTTCTTGTGGAGGATAAAGAGCAGCAAATCCACTATTACGAAGAAATTCAATTGCAGTTTTTGGAATATCTATCTCTTCTACTTTCATACCCGGTTATAATGACCGGGTTTTGATTCATAAATAGCTGACTCTCGTTGCAGTTTCTTGATGTATTTTCTTGCTTCTTCTTCAGTGAATTTTCCTGTCTTAACTAGTTCTTTGACAAAGGTTTTGTCTTCTACAGGTCTTTTCTCATCTCCTTCCAACGATTTCATCACGTCCATGAATAGTTGCATCTTTGAGACCTCGCTGTGAGGGCGTCCTTGTAGAACTCCAAGGTCTACTTTTCCAGTGTTTACATCTACTCCAGCATCTTGTAGCATACTTTGCATTAGAAATATTGCTCTTTCTGCATCTTCACTTTCAACTTGTGTCTTCATCAATAACCTAGCTCTGGCAGTAGCCAATCTTACAAGTCCCTCTAGCTGTCTAGGTGTAACTGTAATCATTCCTTCAGATTCAACATTTCTCATTGTCATATAGTATTCTAGGATTTTGTCTTCGGCTTCTGGTGTAAGTATTGGATCAAATCTTTTTGCGTATGTCAGATATTTTGTAAGTATGTCTACGTCAATTAATGATTTAGTGTCAGGTGCCGAAGTTCTGTGTAGATTCAATATGTGTCGAGCAATTCTTGTATCCCTTTCTTTTGATGGAATATCTCTTACGACAAAGATAAGATCAAAACGTGTAAGAAGTGGTACCGGCAGGTTGACATTCTCCGTTATATTCTTGAATGGATCATACTTTCCAAACATGGGGTTTGCTGCAGCCAAGATTGATGTTCTTGCGTTCAATGTTGCAACGATTCCACCTTTTGCAATGCTCACTGATTGTTGTTCCATTGTTTCATGTAATGCACTTCTATCTTCTGGCTTCATTTTATCAAATTCGTCTATGCAGACAAGACCCTGATCTCCTAGAACAACAGCTCCTGCTTCAAGCATCATTATACCAATTTTATCCCTTACAACTGCAGCTGTTAATCCTGCTGCAGTTGAACCCCTTCCCGATGTATAAAGCCCTCTAGGAGCAATTCGTGCACAGAACTTTAACATCTCACTTTTTGCAGTACCAGGATCACCTACCAAAAAGACGTTAATGTCTCCACGAATCTTGGCGCCATCAGCGAGGAGTTTTTGAGTTGAGCCTACAATTAGTAACAAGATGGATTCTTTGATGATGTCATGACCATGAACGTGGGGAGCAAATGATGACACAAGCCTATCGTAAATATCAGTATTTTTTCCAAGTAACTTGATTATCTTTTCTTCGTCTGGAGAGATCTCTTCTCTTTCAGTGCTTCGAGAGCTCTTATTTCCTCTACCACCTAGGAATTCTATATTGTTTCCCTGAATTCTTAATCTGTAAATTCCGCTCTTGCCTCTCATAGAAGGTATGTGTTCTTGTTCAATTCTTACAATCCCTGTAAGAATTACACGATCTCCAGGTCTTGCGTTGTCAACCAGATCTTGAAGTACTGTGACATCCAGATAATGGGGTAATTGGCCTGGAGGTAAATCTTCAGGCAATTCCTGAAGTCTTACCATTTGAAAATCAATGAATTTACTTTGTTCAGGATTTAATTCCAATTCTCGGTGTGTGCATTTCCCGTTATCACATTTTAGAGGATCCTTGAATTCAAGACCTTTTTCCTGAACTCTTTTAGTCTGGTGTCCATCTGGGCAGATATAGATTAGTTCTTTTGCAAGTGGTTTTATCTCAGAAGATCTTACAACCATTCCCGAAACACTTATCATTCTTCCAATAACCTCAGCGTTTACTTCACGCAAACTTCTTTGTGCAGGATAATTCGAAATCCTGGCTCGAATATCATGACGAATTTTTTCTGCATATGATGGAAATCTTTCCTTGAGAATATCCTTGATTGCACCACTAAAGGCAAGAAGAATTTTATCTGGATCAGTATTAAAAACAGATTCAATTTCAGGGTATAACACCAGATCATTGTAGTCTGCTACAATGTACTGGGTTTTCTTTGCCATCATCTGATCAATTTCATCAACATATTTGTATAAACCAGATTTATCTTTGAATTGACTTAGAAAGTCCTTTACCTGATCCTGAAGTTTGCTTGATGAAATAGATTCAGGTTGTACGGTCATTTCTTATCACTTAGAACCTGTTTTTTAAATTCAGTACTGTTATTGTAAATGTAATCAAACAAAGCTCTTTCCTCTACTGTCAGTTTCTTTGCCAATTCAGCAGTCATCTTGGACGAATCTGCCAATCGAACAATCTTTCCCTGTCTTTTTCGAACAAGAGAATTCAGCATGCTTTCCAGCTTATCACCATCTTGTTGCGATAATCTTTGCATAAACGAATTCATTTTTATGTAAAATTCTGGCTCTAATGTTGAAAGATCAAAATCTCCCTGAACATTTTCTTTCACAATGGCTTGTTTCAAAGCTACTACCATATCAGTATCCTGTACTTCGGCAAGTTTTTCTGATGATAATACTTCAGCTATCCATCTTGGGATGGTCAAGATCTCACCATGCTTGGCATCAATTAATACATCCGGTACATCAATTCGGAGATCATATCCAAAATTGACCTTTACATCCTGTAGGTGATATCCTATACTATGGATTTGTATCAGTTCTGAGATGTCCAAATTATGTCATGATCCTCCCCAAGCCTCTAATGGGATCGATCGATCAATTCTGTTAACCATTTACTCTGATCATTTGATCCTAGGTTGTGGTATGTGTGTTTGGATTCAATATTGCTAGAATTCATGTTATCTCAAGCATTATGGTTTCTATAACAAGTGGGTTATCTGCTAATTACCAAGACTTTGTGAATAAGAAAAACAATGGCTTAATTTTATTAGTAGGGCAAAGAGGTAAGACCCTATGACTGAATCGTTCATGTGGGTAGAAAAATACCGTCCCGCGAAATTATCAGATATAGTAAATCAGAAGGATGTCATAGGTAGTTTGAAATCTTTTTTAAAAAATATATCTGAAATGCCACACTTGATGTTCTCTGGATCTGCCGGAGTTGGCAAGACAACTACTGCCTTGTGCATGGCAAGAGAAATTCTTGGAGACTCGTGGCGAGAGTATACTCTAGAATTAAACGCTTCAGACGAAAGGGGAATAAACATGGTAAGAGAAAGAGTGAAAAAATTTGCGAGATTTTCAGGGCTTGACACAAGGATACCGTTTAAGCTTGTCATATTAGATGAAGCCGATGAGATGACCGCTGATGCTCAGACTGCTCTTAGGAGAATCATAGAAGACACTGCAGGCCATTGTAGGTTTATCATGATTGCAAATAACATATCAAAAATCATAGAGCCGCTTCAGAGCAGATGTGCCGTATTCAAATTCACCAGGATTGCTGAAAAAGACATAATAAATCACCTAGAGGAAATTTGTAAAAAAGAAAAAATCAAGCACGATAAAGAAGGTCTGGAGGCATTATACTCTTATTCTGAAGGAGATATGCGTCACTCTATCAATATGTTACAAGCTGCTGCAAGTCTTGGAACAATAAATGAAGATCATGTAAAGGCATCTGCTGGGCTTGCAAAGACAAGTGATGTAGGTGATATACTAAAGCTTGCACTGGCAGGAAAGTTGACAGATGCAAGAAACAAGATGGTTGAACTTATCAAAGTGTATGGAATGTCAGAATCTGATTTCCTAAAATATCTCAATGAGGAATGCTACAAACTAAAGACTGACCATCTTTCAGAGATTTTGGAGTCTGTAGCTAAATACGATTATCGACTCATAATAGGAGCCAACCCAGAGATTCAACTTTCTGCCCTTTTGGCAGAGCTTGGAAAGATAGGAAAATAATACGCAGAGAGAGGGATTTGAACCCCCGCGTGCTTGCGCACATAGGCTCTCAAGGCCCACGCCATGCCGGGCTAGGCGACCTCTGCAATTCTTTTTCAGAAAGACTTGTTAAAATTTGTTTAAGAATAGACCGTATTTGTCAAACGACAACACATGCACAATACAGATTAGGCAATTAAGAAAAATAAAAAGACGAAAAATTTCTAGTGGTGCGCGTGTGGATTAACAGAGCCAGTTTCCATTTTTGTAAAGGTTCCTGCTGCCTTTTCATGGTGTTCTAGGTTAGACTGATCTACTTTGATTGCCTGTGGAGGACAAACTGAAACGCAGGCCATACACCAGATACAGTCATGTTCTCTTATTGGATCAGCCTTGTCTGTGTAGTCCTTTCGTTCCTCTTTTACTGAACTACCAGTTCCAGCCATTTCAATATTTACTGCCTTGATAGCTGGAATATCTTTTTCTGTTCTGTACCACTGAAAGACTTGCACTGGACAAGCCTCAATACATGCACCGTCAGCAACACAAGAATCCCAATCTACTGCGACCATGGTGCCACTGACACCTACTGGTTCTATCTTTTCACCTCGAGCCTTGTAGGCCGATACACAGTTCTCATCTTTAGCAGCATCGGCTAATTTACCAGGGCCCCATCTGAAGTGAAAGTGATCTTCGGATTGAGATATTTTTCCAATTGGTTTGTATCCTTTTGGAAAGTCTTCGGGTATTGGCATGACTTTTTGTCACAGTATATGTTATTTAAACCTAGACAATGTTAGTTCAAACTAAGGTATACTAGCGATCTCTTTTTCGTGAATTTCTTGATTTGCTTGATCAACTTTGATTGCCTTTGTAGGACAGACTTCTACACATGCCATACACCAAATACAATTAGCTTCCTGTACCGGGTTTGCTTTATCAGTAAAGTCTTTTCTATCGTTTCTGCCTGTTTCTCCCGGATTTTTGTACCACTCAAACACTTTCACTGGGCAACTCAGTAGACATATTCCGTCAGCAACACAAGAATCCCAATCTACTGCGACAAATGTACCATGTATTCCCATTGGCTTAATTTCTTCACCTGCTGCCTTGTAATCAGTTACCACCTTGGGATCTGTTGCTGCCTCTGCAAGACGTCCAGGTCCCCATACTAGGTGATAATTTTCACTTAATGGATCTTTGAATTTTTCTGTCACCTTGTGATTCACAGGAAAGTTTGGATCTATTGGCACGATATTGCGGAAACATTGCTAGTTATTTAAAGTGTGTATAAGATAATTCGGTAATATTTCATGATGACAAGTGCCTACAAGATAAATTCATATCTTTCAGAAATTGGTTGTAATCATTGGGAATTTTCAAGTATGATGTGTATCGCAGTCCTAACGTAGGCATTTATGCAAACTGTAATGACAGTTTTGTCTTTATTCCAAACGGTTTTGCTGCAACAAAGGTCAAGAATTTGTGTGAATTTCTCAAGACTGATCATGTTTTCACGTCAGTAGCTAATACTAGACTTCTTGGTCCTTTAATGGTGGTAAACAACAAGGGTTTGCTATTACCACGAAATTGTTTAGAAGAAGAAGTAGTTCACTTGAAAAAATCAACTGGTCTTAATGTAGATATTTTAGATACGAAGTACACAGCTATAGGCAATTTGATATGTGTAAATGACAAGGGAGGAATAATGTCGCCTTTGATTCCAGATGAATATGTGAAAAAAGTTGAAGATGTTCTTGGAATTGAGGTGATACGAAAGAGAATTGCAGGATATCATCAAACAGGAGCTATGGCAATAGCAACTTCACATGGCGGAATCATACATCCTGCAACTGAAGAGGATGATGTTCGTGCCATATCCCAAGTCTTGGGAGTAGAACTGGAGCCTGCCACCATAAACGGCGGCTCGCCTTTTGTCTCCTCTGGAATACTGGCAAACAACGGATCATTGGTGGTTGGTGCGCTTACAAATGGGCCAGAGTTAGTTATGCTCACAAAAGCATTTAGAATTGAAGATTAGGCCTCGGATCAGTTAGAAGAGAATCAAGTTTAACCTGTTTTTCAGAACCATCCTTCATGTTACGAATTATGACAGATTTTTCGCCATACTCCTTGGGAGCAATTATTATTACGCATTTAGAGTTTGATGCCAAATCCATTTGTTTTCTAAGTGGTTTGCCTGCCAAGTCCACTTCAGCTGGCACACCTTTAAGCCTGAGAACAGACGCAATGTTAATAGCAATTTTCTTCATTTCATCGTTAACAAAGGTCACCCATACACGTTCATTATTTGATAAATCTGTAATTCCTTGTTTCTCCAAAGAATGCACTATACGTTCTATTCCACCTGCTGCACCGGTTGCACCCATGTCGCTTCTCCCAAATGCCTTTGTCAGTGTATCATAGCGGCCACCACCGACAAGGGCCCCCAACTCTGAACTGCTATCAAATACCTCAAAGACGATTCCAGAATAATAATCAAGTCCTCGCACAATACCAAAATTCACTCTGACATTATCTACTCCTCTATTCTTCAATGATTCAAACAGTTGCAGTAGTTTATCCCAGTTTTTGAGTTTGCTTGTATCAATCATCTTCTCAATTTCTTGCGGTGTTCCTTTAATTTGAGAGAATTCTAAAACTAGCTCTAGGTCATGAACGGAATATCCTTTTTCTTGATATTCCTTGATTATTTCCTGTTTTCTTTTCTTTTGTATCTTGTCTACTGCCCGTAAAATATCGCCCATCACACTAGGCAAATCAGTCTTGAAGATAGTTTGTACATACGACTCGATTAATCCTCTATCACATATGTCAATTACAATGTTTTGTAGTTTCAGGTTTGAGAAAAACTTGGAAGTAAAATCTATAATTTCTGCATCAGATTCAGTATTGGGTTCACCGTATATTTCGATGTCCCATTGATGAAAGAATCTGTATCTTCCTTTTTGCGGTTCGTCATATCTCCATACCCCTCCAAAGGTACAGAACTTTGCAGGAAGCCTCATTGATTTTTGAGATACCGCATATCTAGTAAGACCGATGGTGAAATCAAATCTAAGAGCGACCTCTCTGTCGCCCTTGTCTATAAAGTAGTAAATTTCATTTTTTATGGAGGGCCCGCTCTTGGTCTCTATAACTGAGACAAGCTCTATTGGAGAAGGCTCCATAAATTGAAATCCAAATAGATTTGCAGTCTCTACAAATTTCTGTCTCACGTATTCTATTGTAGCAGATTCCTTGGGCTCTATATCTCGCATTCCACGTGGTAAGTCCAAATTCAAGACTCTTCTTTTTCTAATGCATTTAGACTTTCTGATTTTATAAAATCACAATTGTGATAAACTAATAACACAAGTGAAACCCACCAAAGGTCTACAATGACATATCGCTATTTGGAGCACATGACAGATGCATTCATCGAAGTAACCGGACAAACTCTAGAAGAAGCCTTTGAAATAGCTGGTATGGCCGTTGTAGATACAATTCTTGACATCAAATCAGTTGAGAAAAAGATTGAAAGAAAAATTGAGATAAAAGCGCGGGACCTGAACAATCTCCTGTATAGTTGGCTTGAAGAGATGATTATTCTTACTATAACAGAAGGATATGCGGCTGCCAGTTTTAAAATTCACATAAACAAATCAAGTGAATACACGCTAGATGCAACAATGAGTGGAGAAGAAATTGATTTTGAAAAACATCACTTTAAACTAGAGATTAAAGCTCCTACCTATCACCTTATGGAGATAAAACAAGAAAAACCCGTTGTAATGAGATTTCTGCTTGATCTCTAGGCCAAATTATTAAATATTGTTCAAATTTATTTTATCAAGTTGGTAGACGAAGAAATCGAAAAGATAATGAAAAAGAAATTGGCAGATATGGTTTCCCAAAAAGAGCAAGAAATCCCAGAACTAAATGACATGAGTTTTGACAATGCAATATCAGGTGATATTCCAATAATAGTAGATTTTTGGGCCGCTTGGTGTGGACCATGTCAGTTTATGTTGCCCATATTTACAAGAATGGCAAAAAAATACAAGAGCATCAAATTTGCTCGTGTAAATGTGGATGAGGCTCAGGGAATTTCTCAGAGATATCAAGTCTATTCTATCCCTACATTCCTAGTCTTCAAGGGAGGCAAACTCGTTGATAAAGCAGTAGGAGCAGTCGGTGAGCCAGGCCTTCACATGCTTGCCCAGAAACATTCTCAATAGCCGTAAACGGAATTTAATTTTCTCTGAATCTCTACTATTTCTCTTAAAACCTGAAATTCTTCTGGATTTAGTTTGTGTGAGAATTGTTTGAGCAAAAGCTTGGCCTCAGGAGAGGGCGGAAATGAATAGAAAACATCCTCTTCTGAGACTTGCCTTCCAACAGTGACATTTTGAATAGATATGGCTACTTCTTGTCCTTTTTTGGCTGAATCCACGTTCTTTCCATTATCTTGAAGCTGATGAACAATTCCGACTTTTCTTCCATCCATATTCATTATCGAAATTTTTTGTTTTAGTGTACCTATGTCTACTCGAACCCCAAAAACGGCAGGATTACTTTTTCTAAACACGTATCCTTTTAGAAATGTTAGTTTACAAATTGGGGTTAGTTCTTGAAAGACTGCATTTTCTTCATTGGCAGTATCTTCTTGAACCCAGTTTAGATAATTGTCAATCAGACTATAGATTACTTGATCGTGGAAAATTCTAATGTGACTTGCCTCTGCTTCTTCTTGAGCATCCTGTAGTATTTTTACGTTAAATGCAATTACTATTCCAAGGTGTCTGTCATTTTCCTTTATTGCCAAAGCCTCTACAACATCGCGTCTTGTGACCGGACCTATGTCTGCCATTGATACTGGAACGTTTTGTCGTTTTAGCATATCAGTAAGTGCTTCAAGAGACCCAATTGTGTCACATTTTAGAATTATGCCATTTTTGTCAGTCTTTACAAAGACAGATTTCATTTCAGACTCGATTGATTTTTTGAATTCCTCAATCTTTGATTCATCGGCTGATGCATAAACTGGACTTCCAGGCAAGACTCCTTCCAGATCGGGAGATGCAATCTTTATTCCGGCTGCTGCATAGACTTCGTTTACTGGCATAAACTTGTCTCTTGGATCACGCATCTCATCCAATGGTTTTGGTAAAAGTATTGCCTTGGGCTTGGTAATTACTACAGAATCTCTTTTGGCAAGAACTATGGAATCACTCTTTCGAAGAGTGCCATCAATTAAAATTATGTTGGCAGTTGTTCCAAGACCAACTTCCTCTTTTACTTCAAGAACTATGCCCCTTGTTGGTTTCTCTGTCTGGTCTAGTTTCTTTTGCATGTATTGCTGCGTGAGACCAACAAGTACTGCCAACAATTCTGGAATTCCCTCACCTGACCTGGCACTAACCGGCACAATTGAGATCTCCTTTCCGAAATCCTTGACCCTGTAAAATGCCTCAGAATTAAATCCTAGTATGGACAAAGTTCCGACTACATTATACAAGAGCTCGTCAAGTGCAGTTTGCACAAAAGGATCTTGTTCTTTTATAGATTGTGTGATAAACTGAGTTTTTGGATTCTTTTTCCATCCTGAGACCATATCTACTTTATTGAGTGCAATTACAAATGGAACCTTTCTGCTCTGCAAGATTTTCAGGCTTTCATTTGTCTGTGGCTGAAAACCTCGATTTACATCTACTACCAAAATAGCAATATCAGCTGCCGAGCCTCCTCTTGCCCTTAGATTTGTAAAAATTTCGTGTCCTGGTGTATCAATGACTAGCAATCCTGGAATCTCTTGTTTGTCTCCGGCCATCTTTTCAAACAGCGGCCCACATGATTTTTTGATTGCATCTGTGGGAAGAAAACTTGCTCCTATATGCTGAGTTATTCCGCCTGCCTCACGTGCCTGTACTCCAGTTCCCCTTATCTTGTCTAATAGCGAGGTCTTACCAGAGTCTACGTGACCTAGAACTGCCACTATTGGCTGTCGTATTTGCAACCACTTTCACTTTCACTTGAATATTACAGCTACCTCTTTTTCAAAATTTTCCTTGGAATCAGAGGCATGAATTATGTTGTCTGATATTCCCAGTCCAAAGTCGCCCCTAATTGTGCCAGGAGCTGCTTCAAAGGATTTGGTAGAGCCTATCATGAGTCTGGTTGTTGCTATGGCGTTGTTTCCCTCAATCACTGCGGCAACAACTCTTCCTGACGTAATGAAAGAAACAAGTTCTCCAAAGAATGGCTTGGTGTTGTGTACAGAATAGAATTCTTCTGCCATCTGTTTTGTAAAAGTAAACATCTTTAGTTTTACAATGCTAAAACCCTTCTTTTCAAATCTTGCGATGATTTTTCCTGCAATTTTTCTTTCTACACCGTCAGGTTTTACTATGAATAACGTTTGTTCGGTCATTTTACTTTTTGACCCGGATTCCGCCTTTGACGTATTTGTTTGTCCATTTGAGTCTTCTAGGATCACGCTTGAGGACAAGCATGTTCTTTTTGCATTTAGAAGAGCAGAACCAAAATACTGTACCGTCATTTTTTACAAGCATTGTACCAGAACCCTTTGCTACCGGTCTGTTGCAAAAACTACATGGTTTAACTAGAACGCTCAATTTTTAATCACTTTATCTTCCTTGCTTCACGCTCTGTTTCACGTAACATAAGGATATCAGACATTCGTACTGAGCCCTTTACGTTTCTTGTGAGAATTCTTCCTTTGTCTTTTCCATCCAGTATCTTTACTCTAACTTGAATAACTTCACCTGCAATACCTGTTCTGCCTACAATTTGAATCACTTCAGCTGGAGTGGGTGTCTCGCTACTCATTTGCTAGCTTGACCACCTTTTATCTGTGCCAGCGATGCCACGATCTGGTCAACGATATGTTGAGCGTCTCCTGAATCTATTATCGCGGCAGCTGCAGAGGTAACATCAATTCCTAGTGCCTTGCCCAATTCTTGTCTGCTTGGCACAAAACTGTACGGTAGGTTGTGTTCCTCACAGAGTATTGGTAGATGTGCTACTACCTCTGGTGGTTCGACATCTTCAGCTATAATTACGAGTTTGCTTACTCCTCTCTCGATTGCCTTTGTGACTTCGTTTGTGCCTTTCTTTACTTTACCACTCTGATGAGCAACTCGCACTGCTTCATAGATAGGGCTAACTAGGTCAGCCGGGACTTGAAACTTTACGTAATAAGCCTTAGTCATAGGTATCACCCATTGGGATCATTTCCATTCCTTGGATGCTTTCAATTGGTTTTAAAAGTGTTATCTGCCAGCTGCTTTTTTTATCTTGGACATGTATTTATTGAAAATTTTGTCCAAATTATCTTCGGCATTAGATTCTGCATAGACTCTTGCAATTGGTTCTGTTCCACTGAGTCTAACCATGACCCAGCTTGATTTGTCAAGTGATATTTTGATTCCATCAGTAAAGTCTTTTTTGTATGGTTCATTTTTTAGGCTTTGAAGTATTTTTTTAAAATCATCTTTGGAGCATTCCATCTTACCCTTTGTAGTAAATGACGGAGGTAAACTGTTTAGCTCGTCTGACATGGTCTTGTTAGTTTGTGACAGCAGATCCAGCACCAGTGCCATTGTCATAGAGCCATCCCTTACCTGGTTGTGTTTTCCATACATGAATCCTCCATTTTCTTCAAACCCTATTAGAGCTCCCTCTTGAACCATTTTACGCGATACTTCCACGCTTCCCACTTTGGTCCTTAATACTTTGGACTTGGTTTTATCCGCTATTTGCTCAATTGCAGAAGTGGAATTAAGTGTTGTAACAACCTTTGATCGTGGATGTTTGTTCAAGATAAATCTGGATATGAGAAGAGCTGACTTGTCACCTGTGAGAATCCTGCCCTTGTCATCGCAAAAGATGCTTCTGTCACCGTCGCCGTCAAATGCTATACCAAAATCTGCCTTAGATTTTACTACCGCCTCAGATAACTTGGTGAGATTCTGTGGTGTGGGCTCTGATCCTCTTCCTGGAAAAGAGCCATCCACCTTCTCATTTATTGTAACCACTTTGCACCCAAGATCTTTACAAAGCAGTGGTGCTGTTACTGCCTGTGCACCGTTGCCTAGATCAAGCACAACCTTGAATCCTTGCGATTTTATTTTCTTGGTGTTTATCCTAGATTTGATTGCGTCAAGATATGTTTCAATGGATCTAGTCTCATATCCTATCAAACCAAGTTTCTTGGATGGCTTGAATCTTTTTTTAAAATAAATCTCTTCTACCTTTAATTCATCTTCTCGCGAGATCTCAACACCATCACTTGCAGTAGGTTTTAGTCCGTTATACTCTGGAGGATTATGCGAAGCAGTTATCATTATCCCGCCATTGTAGCCCAGCTTTTTGGTGGCAAATTGCAGACATGGTGTTGGCACCAGACCACATATTGAAGAATCAAGTCCTGTCGCGCTAAGAGATGCGCATATCACTTTGGACATTATTGCACTTGACTTTCTGCCGTCATAGCCAACAAGTATTGGGCCTTTTGCAAACCAAGTCCCAATTGATGATGTGATATCAGATACAAAGTCTAGGGTAAGGCTCTCTCCAAAGACTCCCCTTATCCCATTAGTGCCAAATAATCTTGCCATGAGTACCATCAACAATAGGTGTACTTCCCACGACCAAAGCCGTAGGCATCTTCCTGCTTCAATGATTCCGTTTGGATCTCCACAGGCGTGTCTTCCCGATGTACCATCGGTAGTTTAATCCCGAAAATTTGTAATCCTTTTTTCAAGATATTTATGCTTGCATTGTAGTCCCTGTCCAGAACTAGACCACACTTGTCACAACAATGAATTCTTACCGCAAGCGTCTTTGGTATCGAATTTCCGCATCTAGAACAATCAATTGTGGTGTTTTGTGGGTTCACCTTGACAGCCATCTTGCATTTGTATTCAAGCATGTTGCAAAAGGTACCAATTCCAGAATCGATTATATCTCTTGCCAGATTATGATTCTTTACCAAATTTAACAGTGAGAGCCTTTCTACAAACACCACATCATTTGTCCTTGCATATTGTGTTGATAGTTTGTGAAGAAATTCATTCCTCCTGTTTGCGATCCTTTCATGAATCTTCTGGTAGAACTTTAATGCCTTCTTCCTGTTATTGGAACCCTTCTGTCTTCTTGCGACCTTTCTCTGTATCCTTGCAAGCGGTTTTAGCATCTTCTTGAGGTTCAAGGGATTTGGAGTTATGCTTCCTTCCGAATCGTATGCAAAGTTCTTGATTCCAACATCAATTCCAACATCAATTCCCACAGAATTCCCTAGATCAATCATTGGAAGGTTTCTTATGTCGATAGGAATCTCACATGTTATGCAGCAGTACCAATTCCCACTTTTCGACTTCGTCACAGATATTTGCTTAATCTCTCCAATTGGCTCTCTATGCTTTCTAATTTCTATATAACCGATCTTTGACAGCCAGAGAAGATCAGTATTTCCGTGTCTTTCCAGTCTGTAGCCTGATTGGTTGTATGTGAAGGTGCTATATTCGTTATATTTTGTAAACTTGAGACGACCTGTCTTGTATCCTTTTTTGTTCAGTTCAACGAGTGCCCTCTGTGCTGCATCCACCTGTGTTGAAACCATTTGCAACATTTTTGAATGGTAATAATCAAGCCAGACCTCTTTCTGCTTCAATTCTGTCAGAAAATAGTTCATGTCATCTCTTGAGAATAGACCGTCCCCTGCCTGTTCTACGAACCGGTTGTAAACCCACCTACACACAGCAAGATTGTTTTGTAGTCTCTTTTGCTGATCTTGTGTTGGATATAACCTAAACTTGTAATTACGCATATCATAAAGCCTCCAAATACCAGTTTAACATGTTCAATATACCTACTCTAATATCAGAGTAATATTAGTATGAAAAGAATATTTCTTTCCAAGAATCATTTGATGATCTTTTGTCAATACTTGATGCAAAGGAAGGGTTTTCATCTATTCCTAGCCAGTTCATATAAATTTGTCTTAAAAGTCATGGTGCATGCGGGAGTTGCCAAGCCTGGTCAAAGGCGCAGGGCTTAGGACCCTGTCTTTTAGGAGTTCGTGGGTTCGAATCCCACCTCCCGCACTACATTTAGGGCGGAAAGTCTAAATATTTTAGTGTCGTAATGATACCATTGATCCTGCAGGGCAAGTCTATCGAGAGTTTCATGAAGGGATTCCACAGTGATTCTACCAG
>JBOGQT010000089.1:0-21099 GCA_050749105.1 Nitrosotalea sp.
GGACTTTTCTCATGGAATTTCACAGTACCAAGCCAGGCCAAATTCAATACTCTTTCTACAATTACCACTAACAGGGCATCATCATCTAGCGGAAACTCTCAAACCAACCTGTATGGAATCTATGCTGTAACAATATCCTCTAACTATGGAAATTCTGAAGTATACTTCCAAGTATCGCCCAACCCACAAAACCAAACCGCAATAACGCCATTTGATATAGAGACTGACAAGACAGAATACAACAATACCGACGTGGTAAGCATTTTCGGACAGACAATTCCACAATCAAACAATAATACGGCATCCCAATACTCTAACACTCCTGTCCAAATGACAATCTATAACCCAACTGGAGGACAAGCTTACCAATATTCTGCAACCCTGAATCAAGGAGGACAATTCCGCGTATCTGTACCTCTCCAGCCTGGTGCTTGGCCTGCAGGAACTTACAAAATATACGCACAATATCTTACCTATAGCGGCACTGTGACATTTCAGGTAGACAATCCATACGCGATTGGCTCTGGTATAAAACAAATTTTGTTGGGCACAGATCATACTCAATATCTTCCTGGCCAGACAGTCTTGATTACTGGCAGAACTGGTTTTATTATGTCACTTGCTGATGTCGACCTTACATTTGGTTTGGCAAACGATACTATAGTAAGTGAAGGACAAGTTACATCACAACAAGGCACTACATTGCCACAGGTTACAGTACCATTTGATCAATATGGCACCTTCAGCTATGCCTATAAAATTCCAGCATCAGCTTCTCTTGGTAACTACACTATTGTAGCCCAAGTACCATTTGGAGTTTTCAATGCGTATTATCAAGTAGTCAATCAATTGCCTCAGACCAATACAACATCTCAAACAAACTCCACTCAAGTAACTACGCCGCTAACAAATACGACTCAAATTACAAAATTGGCTGCAATTCCAACAACCATGGGACCAACACAAGCAAGAACAACATCATCTGTGATTGTAGATAAAGAAAATATGATATCCGCTTCACAAATTACCATATCTGCAAACGAAAAGACTAACGGTAGTCAAACTTATTATCCAACGGAGATAGACGGGTTGCTCCGTGTGAACCCAGGTGACGAAAGTGCGGTAAGCCTTAAGGTGGATTTGCCTAATGGTACATGCATAATTGGCTCAAGCGCAGGCTGCAAGATATCGCAATCAACATCTCAAGCAGGCCTGCTCTACCAGAGCGCAATAGTAGGAAATGAAACCTTTTTGGTAGGATTTTCAGGACCTGACCAGAGAATCCAGCAATTCAGCATTCTTCCAGCTAGCACAAATGACAACCTTCCAGTTGGACAGTGGAGCGTTGACATAATAAAGAATAACCAAGTCTCTAGATTCTACTATCAAGTAACTTTTGTGACAAAATAGCCACATTGACACATCATCATTTCAAATAACATGTAATTTATTCCTCGATAGGTGTGTGGTAACAGAATGAATGTTCAAGTCTTCATGTTACGGCAAGATGACCCAGCCAAATGTACTGCAGCAAAGTTAGTAAAATTTGGGCTTGCAAAACAAGTGCGGAGAACATCACAAAATACAATGGTTCTAGATCCTTTTGCCAAGAGGATAGTTTTGAAAAATGACGGGACTGCCGTTAATTCCATTACAGCTATAGATTGTTCTTGGGAGCTAGCACAAAAAGAATTTACCAGAAATTTCACAGGATTTTCTTGTAAACTACCTCCACTGCTTGCTGGAAATCCAGTGAACTATTCGAAACTTGGAAAACTTACAACTGCAGAATCTATTGCAGCAACTCTTTTTATCATGAAATTTGATGACCAAGCACATGCAGTATTGAACAAATTCAAGTGGGGACATACATTTTTCGAACTTAATCAAGATCTCTTAAAAGATTATTCAAATGCAGAAACACAAGAAAAAATAACTGAAATATCACATGAGTACGGAATTGGGCCTGAACCTGTGAAATGAGGCTATGATCCAAACTTGGCACATGATTTGCAAAGTGGAAAGAAACCAAGCTAATACGTCTTTCTGAAACGTAAAAATCTTATTCGTAGTTGATCTTTTCAGGGGTAGAGATTTATGCAAGCGTTTTTTCCACACGGGTAGGTTTACATGACATCTGAAAAGTCGTCTCCAGGGCTTGTTCGCAACCTTTCATTACTAGATATAATTATGGTCGGAATTGCATCGATGATCGCAGGTTCCATAATTAATCTTATAGGACCAGCTATGCACGAAGCAGGTCCATCACTACTTATTGCATTTGTACTTAGTGGTATTATCAGCCTCTTTACTGCTCTGACATATGCAGAGCTTGGTTCTGCATTTCCAGAAGCCGGAGGAGGCTACCGATGGGTAAAAGAGGGACTTCCGCGTCCAAATGCGTTTATCAGCGGATGGACAGCATGGTTTGCTCACATGATTGCAGGAAGCCTCTACGCAGTTTCTTTTGGTTCGTTTTTTGGAAGTATGCTTGCAAGTGTGGGTGTATCATCACAGTACGGAGGAATTCCACTTGAGTCAATTATTGCAGCAATTGTAATAATAATTTTCACTTATGTAAATTTCAGAGGCGTCTCACTTACTGGTAAGGTTGGAAACAGCCTGACATTTATCCAACTTGCAATGATAGCAGCCTTTGTCTTAGCAGGTCTTTATGCGTGGGGTTTTACAAATCATAACTGGACAGTAAACTTTCATGATGTGTTTCCAAAGGGCGTGGTAGGTCTAGTCTTGGGAATGGGAATTACGTTTATAGCATTTGAGGGATACGAGATAATAGTACAGGCTGGCGAAGAAGTAAAAAATCCCAAGAAGAACATTCCAAAGGCAATTTTCATAACACTTGGAGTTGTAACTACGGTGTACATTGTATTTACATTTTCTTTTCTGGTAGGACTAGATCCATCCAAACTAGGAAAGGAAGCATGGCAATTCATTGGTGATTATCAAGAGCTTGGAATCCCACGAGCAGCACAATTCCTATTACCATTTGGAACAATGTTGGCATTAGCAGGTGGTATGATCTCTACCGTTGCCGGTCTTAGCGCTACTACGTTTTCTTCAAGCCGGGTCTCGTTTGCAATGGGTAGACAATACAATCTTCCTTACATATTTAGCTCAATTCATGCCAAATATCATACTCCTCACTTTGCGATAATTGCATCTGGTTTTATCATGTTAATAATGGCAGTCTGGCTTCCAATCGAACAGCTCGCACTTGCGGCTGGTGTAATGTTCTTATTTTTATTTACACAAGTTAATTGGGCAGGAATTCAAATTCGTAGGCTTTATGGGCATAAACTCGATTATGGATTTAAAATTCCACTATTTCCACTCATGCCAATTATTGGCATAATCTGTAAGGCAGGACTTGCCATTTTCCTTCTAATTTACAATCCATTGAGTTGGGCAATTGCAATTGTTTGGATACTGATAGGTTTTTCAATTTACAAACTATACATCTCAAAAAAAGAGATAGAGCATTATGCTCCTCTAGTTGCAAACGTAGGACCTCCACATAGGAAAGATTACCGCATAATGGTTGTTTTTAATAAAAAAACTGTTGAAAAACTCGTAAAGATTGCTTCTGCCATTGCAAAGGACAAGAATGGGGAAATTTCTCTTCTAAATGTAGCAACAATACCTCTCCAGATTCCACTTTCGATGGCATATGGTTTTGCAGATCCTATTATGAAATCATTTGATGAATTAAAGAAAATGCCTGGTTTTTCGGAGTATCGCTATCTCGTAAGACTTTCACATGACACAACAGAAGCAATTCTTGCAACTGCGGAAGAGCAGGGAATCAACCTACTTGTGATGGATTTTTATGATCTTAAAAACAATAGAAAATTGCTTTCCCTTACCACCTGTGATATTGTAGGAGTAAACATCAAAAAAGAATTTGAAAAAGAACTCTCACACATTGTAGTAGCATATGACAAAGGAAGACACTCTGATCTTGGTATTGAGATTGCCACCTCTTTTTCTAATTCAATGAACAGCAAGATACGAATTGTAAGAGGTGTGGTAGAATCACCTGAAGAAGAACGTGATATATTGAGTAAAATAAATGAAAAAATGTTTGATCTGGATCTGAAAAAAGTCCCCGTTGAAAGAATCTATCCTACAAGCATAGACATCACCAAGGATCTACTACAAAATCTAAACCAAGAGCCAGAAATAGTGATAGTCGGGGCAGGAAACCAGCCTGAACAGGCATTTAGCCCAAAGACAATGGGAATAGTTGAAAAATCAAAATACAGTGTCTTTGTAGTACGTGACTCTAGGTTTTCTAAGATAAGGGCAAGATATTTTTGGAGTGTGATTGCGTCAAGGCTCCGGGAGAACCGGTTCATATACAAAATGTATCGTGTTGTATATCGACTTGTAAGGTCGAAAAAAGGAGCAACACCTCACGAAGACTATTTTGCGCCAAAAATGTAGCTTGCCAATACTAAAATAGACTTTATCTCATTCTTGGAAATGTGCGAGCTGGTGAATGAGGCGCTGCCACGGCAGAGGAAACTCCTCCCTCCATGCAGCAAATGTGATCCGGAGACGGATAACCAGAGATGGTTGACAACAGAACAGAAAATTATCCTATCTGGGGTACTGTGATGGTAATGCCTGAGGTTCCCAGCATGGAATGAAAAATCTGTACCACATGGAGAAAGGCCAAATCAAACAATAAGCGCTGCACTTTGTTTAGGTAGGCCGCATAGCGAAATCTCATAAAACAGAAGGAGGGTTACGGCCAGCAAGCACTTTTTTTATATGCTAAAACTTGTTTGATATTTTTTAGATGGCTGATCTTTTTGGCTTGTCGTCTGGATTACTTGGCTGACTACTGGTCCCAGTATCTCCAGTTGACGACGTGTCGTCAAAATTAATTGCGTCGCTTCCAATACCTCCAGTTGAGGTTGTACCATCAATCTTGTCTGCCCAATGCTGTCTTGTTTCATATTTGATAGGACCAGTGTCACCAACTTCTTGGACTACTTGTTTCATCTTCCTATTGCTCATAAAGAAGACTCCTGCAGCTACTACTGCAGCAAATACGGCCATTGCATATGTGATAAAGGTCGACGTTCCGCCTGCTGTTGCATTACTTGTAGTAGTTGAAGCTTGGGCTGTAGTTGTAAATGTCCATCCTCCTTGAATTTGGTTTGCATTTGCATGGCCTTCTATGTTAACAGTACCCGCATTTGCCTGCTCTACTGTTGAAATATGATACTTGACACCGTCAGAACCAGTAAAGTCCTCGTCAACATTGGATTGATGTAAAGTACCTGAAAAGGCATTGCTAAGTCCTGAGGAATATGTGGTAACTGCTATCTTTTGTCCCTGATATCCGTATCCTGCAGCCTCAGTTAGGGTGTATGCTGGATCGAAAAGGCTATCCCACTTGTTCAATGGTTGCTGGCTGAAGAGTCCAGTTGCATCCATCAAGTTTGGCTGCTGGAATATGCCATATGCGTCAGTGCCCTTGAGTGCAGTATATAGGTCTGGCATCTCACTTTGGATGACATCTATTGGGTAGTTAATTTCAATTGGGCCGTATTGGCTGGTGGTTATGGTAATGGGGGTGTTGGCATTAAATGCCATCCATGACGCATCAAGCGTCTCTGGTATGTCGCCACTGGCAGTGTTCAAAACATAGCCTGTCACTGTAGGAGTAAGTACCACCTTGTAATCAAAAGTGGCATGATCTGAATATCCGTTTACAGCCATTTGATAATTGACAACCAAATTAGTCAGAATGGCAGAACTGTGTTCGTTTGATACTATGTCCGTGTTAATTTGTTGCATGAATGTTTTGAGTGCAGGGTCGCTGGTTGAATTATCGATAAACGCTACTGTCATATTTTTACCTTGGAGTATACTTTGTAATTTACTGCCAGCGGGATAGCTTATATCAAAACTCTTTTCAAAATTATACGTAGGATTGATTGGATTACCAGCAATAGGTAAGGTAGCACTGAAATTAACCGTTGCCCAGATTGGGGAAACAGTTCCAAAAACTAACAAGGCTATGATAACAGGAACAGCAAGGCGCCTCTTCGTCACGCAGACGATACTCTGTTAGTGAGTAATAAATCTTAGCATTGTTTTTTTCATTGTAAATATTTTGGAATTTTATTGACAAGAGTAATATTGTTGGCATCTTATAGTAGTTTCCGGGATAATAGAAAAATGATAACAATTCTTGCGGGAGGAACAGGCTCTGTAAAACTTGTCCGAGGAATAGCTTCACAAACCCGCGACCTTTCTGTAATATCTAACGTTGGAGATAATTACTGGTTGTATGGCCTTTACATTTGTCCTGACATAGACACAATGCTTTACGGGCTTGGTGATATTCTTGATATAGAAAAGGGTTGGGGAATAAAGAAAGATACGTTTGGATTTTTGCGTCAGATGGAAATGCTTGGAGAAGAGACTTGGTTCAAGATAGGTGATAGAGATGCTGCCATACATCTAATGAGAACCAACATGCTAAAGAATGGAAGAAATCTCTCTGATATCACTGAATGGATGTGTCAAAAGTTTGCTATTGATACAAAAATAATTCCGGTAACAGACAATAGTGTGGAAACTAGAATCGTGACAAATAAAGGCGAACTTCACCTACAAGAGTTCTGGGTAAAATACAAGGGCCAAGATAAGGTAGAAGGCATAAAGTATCTTGGCGCAGATAAGGCACGAGCAAATCCAGCCGCAGTAAATGCAATACATGATTCAAAGTTGGTAATCATTGCACCAGGCAATCCACTAACTAGCATTGGACCAATATTGTCAATTAAGGGAATTAGAAAAGAATTATCCAAGTCAAAGAAAAAAGTGGTAGTTGTAAGCCCACTCATAGGCGATGCCGCAGTCAGCGGCCCTGCTGCAAAATATTTGGAAGCAGCAGGAATCGAAGTCTCAGTATATGGTCTTGCCAAAATGTATTCAGAAGTAGCATCACACATGATAATAGATTCTGCTGATAGGATACACACAAGAAAGATTGAGAACTTGGACATGAAAGTATATGAAACAAAGATTAGGATGAAGGAAAAGAAAGACGAAGAAGCTTTAGCATCTTTCATTCTAAAACAAATGCATGTCTAAGTTGCGCATAGGTGCGATAGTACCAGTAAAGACATTCTCAAGAGCAAAGACTCGCCTAAATTTATCTTCTGAAAAAACAGAAAAAATTTGCAAGATAATGCTAGAGTCTGTATTGAACACACTTTCGCAATCTGAAATTATTGAAAAGACAATAATTGTAAGTAAAGATGAAACTGCCCTTGGAATGGGAAAAAAGTTTGGCGCAATGGAAATCTATGATCATGAAGAACTTGGAGTCAATAGTGCAGTAAAACTTGCTGATGATTATCTGTTAAAAGAAAATTTTGACTCTACGATGGTCTTCCCTCAGGACATACCATTGATCCAGGCAGAAGACATTAAGGCCTTGTTAGATTTTAAGATTCAAAATAGATGTGTACTTGTAGTGCCGTCAAGAAAATTTGATGGTACTAACGCATTGCTTAGGATGCCGCTTGACGTGATGGAGACACATTATGACGAGGATAGCTATAAGATACATCTTGACACCGCAGAAAAAAGGGACGCTGTGTCTGCACTTGTACTTATTAGGAGAATAATGCTAGATGTGGATGACCAATCTGACTTGAATCTAATAATGAGTTATGACCTACCTGTATCAAGGTCTCTTAGTAATGCGCTAGAATCATAATTTTCTATAATTTTATCTTTCAGGACTAGACTGTACTTGCATTAGTCTGGTCTGTATGTGGTTAAGAATTTTGATGGCTATTGCTATTGCACCAGTAACTAGTAGCAACTGTTCAAGCGTATTGGAAAAAGGATTTGAAATTTCGTCAGACAAAGGAAGCTGGCTTAGAGTTGATATAAAAAACAAATAAGAGTAAATGAAATAATTTGTGCCCCAGTGAATAAGTATGGCAGGGCCAAGGCCATATCTGACATAGACCCATCCGATTATTATCCCTGCCATTGCAGCTTGAGTAAGTTTTCCTGGGCTCCAAGGGGTGCCAGAAATAATATGGGCAACACCAAAGAATATGCCCACAGTGATTATTATTGCCATTACCTTTTTGTAATTTGTTATGTGAAGATACGCAGCGGGCCTCCATAATGATTTAAAGAAAAGTTTCCATGATGCACGATATGAAAAGATGAGAAATAGCGGTATTCCTATGAGTAGCACTCTAAAACCTAGTTCTTCTGTCAAAGGTGCAAAAGTAAGCTGGAAAAACTGGATCAAGCCATTTTGGGACTGTGGAGATTCTATCTTTACCCCAAAACTTCCTTGAACTAAATCTATTATAACTGAAAATAAAATCAGTATGGAAAACCAGGTTATCACATTAACCAACCCATTCTCTTTGAGGCCTCGCCAGCCCTCAGACATAACGTTGGCTAGGGTGCTAGTCAAACTACCAAGAGGACCTGCAAATGAGATAGAAAATAATATCATGTAAATTGACCACGCGATAATGAAAACATCACCCAGTTGAAACGAAATTGGTAAATTGTAACTAATTCCGCCTATGAAAAAATTTAATCCATCTAATGGATACTGAAAATTTATGCTATTTCCAATGTCTGAGTTAAAGACAAGGTAAGCTCCCATTGGGAATGATAATATCATTATTCCAAAAATTACAGATACAAATGCAGAATAGGGAATGGAAAGAACTCTTATCGTCTTATCTATACGTAACAAACCACATTAATGAACTTCGATGCTTGCTTCTGGAAATCCAAGTTTTACTAGTGTCGCTTTTATTGAATCCCTGTGATCTCCTTGTAGAAAGATATATCCATCTTTAACTGTCCCGCCACAAGCATACCTTGCTTTCAATTCTCTAACAACTCTTCCAAGATCATTCATCTTTGGATTAACTCCCTCAATCATAGTACCTTTTTTTCTAAAACGTCGTTCTTCAATTCGAACTACGATTTGAGTCTGATCTTTTTCAAGTTCACCGCAGGCACATAAATCGTTTGGAAGTCCGCAAGTATTGCAGATTACTGCCATTCGAGATAAAAAGCTGGAATCCTACTATTAAGCCTTGTTCATCTGTATCTTTTTTTATGCATACTGATAATCAAATATGTGTCAAAAGAGTTTACAAAAAAAGCTATAGAAATGCTCCTAGGAGGAGCCACACTGATAAGCGATCCGTGTCCATATTGTAAAGGTGTGAGGATAATAAAAGAAGGCAGCGCGTTTTGTGTAAATTGTGGTAGGGAAGACAATAAGGAAAAAATTTTTCAAAGTACTGACGAGCCACAAGATAAGATAAAAGAATCTTCGGCGTACGACAAACTCGATCAAAAACTAAAGGAACTCACAGATGAATTACAGCAAGAAAAAGATCATGCTAAACAGCAACAGATCCTCAAATTGATAAACGATATAATTGCAGTCAAGGAGAAACTCAAGACGATCTAGGCACAAGGTATTTATTTAAATGAGCGTGCCTAAACAATGACATGAGTAGTAAGAAATCAGCACCACTTCCAGCATCAAGCGCTGGTCTTCTGAGATTCTTTGAGGATGAGACTAAAGGATACAAGCTAAAGCCCGAAGTAGTAGTAGCTATCCCAAGTGCACTTATTGCAGTGTCTTGGATTTTGAAAATATTTTTCTCACCATGACCGAAAGTTCTGATAGTGTATCACGTATACAGAAACGGTATACACTTACAACACTTACTCCGTCTTCAAGACACGCTTCGTTTGCAATCTCAATTGCCATATCATGCGCAATAGTTACCTTATCGTCACTTTATTACTTCAAGTCAACAAATGGTCTGGCCATCAGTATACCGATAACCGTAGCAACACTAATTGTAACTCAATTTATTGACTTTAAATTACTCAAGACAGATTATTCAAAATCACTACACATCTCAGCATTTGGAAACCTTCTTTGGCTAGTTACAATAATTGGCGGTTTGCTATCTGTCTTTGTCTTCTCAAAATCTCACTTGTCACAAGTTTACATTGCAGAAGGCATGCTTCTTTTTGCAAGTTTTCGAATAGGGATATACACATCAGTAATTGGAACCAAGATAAAGACTGCATTGGCCATGTGCCTAGTGCAACCGCTAGCCATGTTCTTGGCATTTGTTCCAGTACAACAATGGTTCCCACTACTTTCTGATCCGCAAACAATTACTTTTGGCTTGGTTTTTATCTTTCTTGGTACTGGATGGACAATACTCTCAGATAGAGCCACAGGAAAACTTTCACGTACACACACTTTTCTACAGGCATACGTGGCAGCATTGACAAGAAATGATCCTGTAGGTATGGAGACAATGATGGAGGAACGTTCCCAAACTTCAAAGGTTTCAACATTTCAAATTTTATTTAAAACAAAAAACAATGATTGCAGGCTTGTTCTGCCGGACGTTCATCCAGGACCATTTCATCCCATAGGGGGAAGCAACATCACTTATCTCATTTACAAGAACTTGAATTCGTCTGCAATGGTGATGCATAGCGTATCAGATCACTCTCTTAACCTTCCTTCCAAATCTCAAGTAGAACAATATCTTGCAAGCTTACAGGAGAGTTCAACTGTACAGAAAGGACTTAGTTGTACAAAGCCAGTAACAGTTCAGGTAAACAAAGCTAGAACAGTAGGATTATTGTTTGAAAAGACTGCAGTTCTCATCCTCTCTCTTTCCCCACACGGCATGGAGGATGTTCCAACATCTGTAAAAACAGAACTTGAGCAGTATGGGAAAAATCGGGGATTTGAAAGGGTGTTGGTTGTTGACAGTCATAATGCAATGGGTGAAGAAATCTCAAAGCTAGATGCTGACGATCTACTAAAGGCAGCCAAATCTAACTTGGACACTCTTGTAACAAAAGACACAATGGCAATTGAAGTTGGATTTGCAAACTCGGATGACCTCAAGATAGAGACAGATGATCTTGGACCTGGAAAGATAGCCATCATGTGCATGAAAATAGGCGATGAAAAATTCTTCTTGGGATGGGCAGATGCCAACAACATGCAAAATGGTCTGAGAGAGGAAATTGCAAATCACTTGGCAAAAAATGGATGCAATTTACTTGAAATTTGTACTTCTGATACTCATTACAAGTCAAGAAATGCCAAGAACAAACATGGCTATTTTGAATTTGGAAGCCTGGCAAAATCTGATGACGCCAAATCGTGGTTTTTGCAACTTGCTAGAAAAGCTGAACAAAACATCTCTGTTGCATCGTTTGAATTGCTTGCACAAGAAACCAGTGTGAAGGTTATGGGTGCCAAGCAGTTTGAAATTTATTCAAAAGCTCTGGATACTGCAATGCGCATGACACAAGGATTTCTTGTTGGCACAACTGCATTTTTCTTTTATACAATGTTTCAAGCCTAAATTCCTTCGATATTGCCATAGAACTCTTCACAGAATGCATCTAGCTGGTGGATGGGAACTATGGGAACCCGTTCGATAAATTTGGTTTCATGTTGATGTAATGTTACAATGACCGGAATGGCTACCCGTATCTTTTCCTTTGATACAAAATGTCTTGTGCGGTCAATCTGTTTTTTGACTGCCGTCTCAAGGGCAGACTGGCTTGTCCTGCTCCAATGCTTGCAGTCTATTAAAATTGCAATTCCTGATTTTATGCCTATCACATCAATTTGCATTCTAGGTTTTGTCAATATGACATTGCAAATAGTCTCAAAATCTTGCCTTTCAAGTATCTCTGCCGTAAGGGACTCAAAATCCTGCCATTTGATAAGCCGCGAGACTTCTTCAATTGGGGCTCCCATACTAACTGCCAAAATAACTGTCTTTAGTCTGTCACTTTCCTTAAAATGTATAAGATCACTTTCATATGTTCCAATTCCGTTTTGCATAAAGTTGTCAAGTATCTTGGATGCAACATCTTCGCTAGTCTGTGTTACAATTGCAAAGTCCTTTACTGATATTCCGCCAGGAATTATTCCCTGAATTCCTCTGACAAGTGTCTGTAAATTCAATAGAGAAACACTCATCTTTTGTTTATAAAATACTATTCATGACAAATAAAGATCCAGGTTATAATAACAACTGTACAAAAATTTTGTTTTCATATTCTTGTTTGTTTTCTGATGTGGATAGGCGATGGTTATATACAGTTCAGGTCAAAGCAACACATGAAGCTAATGCTAGTTGTTATACTAGCACTTTTTATTCTCGGAGCAAAGGTTTCATTTGGTGAAAAGGGAACTTATGTTGACAAGGTAGAATTCATACAATATTCAGATGAAAACACGGCAATAGAGGAAGTAAAAAACGGCAATCTGGATATTTATTATTCTGCAATACCATCAGACAGAGTAGACTCACAACTAAGGCAAGATCTTAATGTATTCCAGTCTACAGGCACAGAGTACAGCCTTCTTGTAAATCCGGCTCCCTCTGAAAAGTTCAATCCATTTTCAATAAGAGATGTCCGTTATGCACTAAACTACCTAGTGGACAGAAACATGATTGTCGATGAAATACTAAACGGGTATGGTTCTCCAATGATATCAGCGTACAAACCATATGATCCTGATTTTCTTCTAGTCTTGGGTAAACTTCAATCATTTAACTTTCATTACAACCCGTCTCTTGCAGAGCAAATGATATCAGACGCACTTACAAAAGCAGGTGCACAAAGAATAGACGGAAAGTGGTACTATAACTCAAAACCAGTTGAAATTACAATCTTTATCCGAAATGATGATCAGGTGAGAAAATCTATAGGAGAAATCCTTGCTTCACAATTACAAAAAATTGGATTTGTGGTAAATGTGGATTATGGGGATCTATCAAAGGCATTTTCTGTAGTGTATGGGTCAAATCCAGCGGATATGGACTGGAACATATACACAGAGGCATACACTATTGGAGGATTTGTAAGATATGATTCTGTAACTGTCGCTCAAATGTACTCTCCTTGGTATTCTAATATGCCGGGATTTAACAACCCAGAATACTGGAATTATAAAAATAACTCCCTGGATTCCATATCGCAGGCAATCTTTGTGGGAAATTTCACCTCCTCTGCAACAAGAGCTCAATTGCTAAACGAAGGGGTAGGTGAAGGAATCCAGGAATCTGTAAGAATTTTTCTTGCAGCTCAGGTAGATCAATACGTTGCCAACAAAAAAGTAACTGGAATAATCAATGATTTTGGTGCTGGTATAACAAGTAGATTTACTCCAATTAATTCGCGAGACGGTTCTGATACATTAAAAATTGGCATAGCAAAGATCTATCAAGGTGCGTGGAACCCTGTAGCTGGATTTACCGACTCGTACAGCCAAGAAATGTCAGCGCCCATAATGGATCCTGGTGATTTCAAGAATCCGTATACTGGAGTTACAATTCCAGTGAGAACAGACTGGGAGGTCAAGACAGCAGGCCCGTTGGGAAAACTTGATGTTCCAAGTGATGCCATTCGGTGGGACCCACAACAACAAAAGTGGGTTCAGGTTGGACCAGGCATACAATCTACAAGCAAGGTAACATTTCACATGAAATTTAGCAACTGGCACAATGGGCGCCCTATGGACATGAATGATGTTCTATATGGAATTTATTTTCTTTATCAATGGGGCTGGGATCAGGCAGCTCAGACCAAGACATTTGATTCTGAATATTCCCCAAAGGCAAATCAAGCCGCAAAGACATTGGTAGGAGTTAGAATTCTTGATAACGATACTATCGAAGTATACCAAGATTATTGGCACTTTGATGCAAATGAGATTGCAGACTCGGCTCAAGTCTGGCCTGACATGCCATGGGAGATAATGTACGCAATGGAAAAATCAGTCACAGATGGGAAACTTGCATTTTCAAGATCAGATGCGGTAAGCAAGAATGTTGACTGGCTATCTCTAATAGTTCCAAAGGATGCCATGATTATAGAATCTAACCTTCAACAGTTTGAGAGCAATAATACAATACCTACAGCATTGTCAGGATTTGCAAATTCAAGTTACTGCAATTTGAGATACAACTCTTCAATATCATGGATAAACGAACACGGAAACGCAATGATAAGCAATGGTCCGTTTTATCTTGACAGCTACCTTCCTGAAGCCAGAACAATCTCAATAAAATCATTTGATGATCCGACATATCCACTTGGCACAGGATACTGGAAGGAATTTGAACAAGTGCATCTTCCAAAGCTAGAAAAAATAGGCGTACCAACTGTTGTGACAATAGGGCAAGAACTTGATATTCCGATTCTGACAACTCCAGGTTCAGATGTTTATTATTATTTTATCAACGCACAAGGCCAGATGGTATATGATGGGGAACAAAATTCAACCACTGGAAATTTCACCATCGTGGTTCCTGCAGAAAAAACTGTCAACTTTACCGCTGGGGCAAACAACTTGCAAATCTTTACTGTCTCAGATGCAGCATATCGACCTGATGCATTCAGTACCAGTTTTCTTGCAACTAAAACAGCATATGCTGTTTCACCTGGAAATGCCACTGCAATAATGCAGAATGCAGACAATAATCCTAACTATATTATTGTCATTCCTCTGGCAATCATATTTGTAACAATTGCATTTGTTTACAAGAGGACAAGAAAAAGACAAATCCAAAAACAGGAGGAAAGGTAAATGGGATTTAAAAAATATCTTGCAAAACGTGCAATTACCATGTTTGGCGTCTTGATGGCCACACTTTTGATAACTATAGCACTTGTCGGCTCTAATATGGATGCAATACTAAAACAAAGCGTAGCACTTGAGATAAGGCAACAGGTGACCAGCGATAAAAGTCTGGTCTCAAGCTTCAAGACCCCAGAGCAGCTTGACACGTATGTCCAAAACCAAATAAAACAAAGAATAGTAGCATTGGGTCTTGACCAGCCGTGGTATACCCCCCAGAGGCTTGGGCTTGCCATGTACAAAATTTTAACACTAGACTTTGGACACGCCAAGTTTCTCACAAGCGATACTGGCTCTTCTGATGTTAGGGATATCATACTTGAAAGCCTCCCAAGGACGATTCTACTCTTTACAACTGCAACTGCACTAGTTTCATTGCTTGGTATATTCTTGGGTGCCATTGCTTCAAGCAAAGTAAACTCCAAGATTGACAAGATAACATCTGGCTTTGCCATAGTCAGTAGCAGCTTTCCTGTCTGGTGGGTGGGCCTTATCATGATCTTTTTGTTTGCGTTCATATATCCAATATTTCCTGCAAGGGCAACACCGACAATTCCAGTTACAGATCCCGGGTATCTGCTGTCTCTTCTATATCACATGGCATTGCCGCTTATCACGCTTGTCTTGATAGGGTTTGGCTCTTGGGCATATCTTGTTCGAAACTTTCTGGTTGGCGTTTTGCAGGAAGATTTCATTATGGCAAAAAGGACAGCAGGAATTGACGAGAAAAAAATATTGTATCGCCACGCATTGAGAAATGCTGCTCCTCCTATTGTTACTGTGCTTGCCCTGAGTCTTTCAGGCTCCCTTGGTGGGGCAATAATAACAGAGGCTGTATTTGACTGGCCCGGCATGGGAAGACTCTACTATGAGGCAATAAGCGTTCTTGATCTGCCAGTGATAATTGGTGCAACCTATGTTCTAACTGCTTTCTTTCTTGCAAGCGTATTTCTGGCAGATGTTTTGTACGGATACTTTGATCCGAGGATAAGGCGACAATGAGTTTTTCTCCAAAAGAAATTTGGAAAGAATTTGCACACAGCAATATCGGCATAGTAGGAATTGGGATTATCGTTGTCTTGTTTTGTATGTCAATAGCCGCTTTTGTTGCTGTTCCTGTTGAGACCTTTAAGGAATGGAACGACCCTTCAAGTTGGCTTACATATCCAAAATCTGCACTTCCTATATGGGTGAATTATTTTCTCTCACAAAAGATTCCGGAACATTTGATATTACAGCCTCAAGAATATTATCAAAAATCTGCAAACATATCTGTTGTAACTGATGTGTTTGCAACAGATTACCAATACGACTCTTTTCCAAGTGATTTTATCTACCAGTATTTTGCCAAGTACAGCGGCTCTCCGCTAGTCCAACTGTCAGTGACGCGACCTGATGGGCAAAGCTTGGTTCTCATGTCAACATCCATGCCATCATCTAGCAGTGAAACAACGTTTGACGGAATGCTCTTTTCTACAGATGACTCTGTGACAAAAAACATCCAAAACAACATTAATTTTTCATTTCCTGTAAATGCAATTCCTTCACAGGATCTTGTATTTTCATATACTGGTCAAAACAAGATCCTAAAGGGAGACTATATCTTCAAAGTAACAATCTATGATGTAGGTGGTAATGTCACACTTGAAAAATCAAAATTCATCCTAGGTGGCAAGGCATACGGGCTTATGGGTACTGATGAGCTAAGAAGAGACTTGGCAATTGGAATTCTGTGGGGAACTCCACTAGCTCTTTTCATTGGAATCACAGTCTCGATAGGCTCTGTCGTGCTAGGGCTTGTCTATGGAGTCTATGCTGGTTTTAAGGGAAAAGCCACTGATGAGGTGATGATGCGTTTTAATGATATCATATATGCCATGCCTGCCCTGCCTCTTTTGATAATTTTAGCTGTGACTATAGGAAACAGCATATTTCTCATTGTAGGATTTTTAGTAGTGTTTGGTTGGGTGGGAATAGCAAAGGTGTCAAGGAGCATGGCCATGCAGATAAAAACATTGCAATACATCGAGGCCTCAAAACTCATGGGACAAAAAGACTTTAAGATAATATTCAAGCATGTCTTACCGCAACTTCTTCCTTACACATTTGCAAGCATAGCAATCTCAGTTCCAGCTGCAATAACTACGGAAGCAGGGCTTAGCTTCTTAGGCCTTGGCGATCCTACATTTCCAACGTGGGGACAGATATTGCACGATGCCAGCGTCTACGGAGCTGCAGAACAAGGACTCTGGTGGTGGATACTGCCGCCTGGAATAATGATAGCTATAACTGGCCTTGCCTTTGTTTTTATCGGACACGCGATGGACACAATAATTAATCCTAAGCTACGACGTTAGGGTTGAACTGGCGAATTATCTTCATTGTGTCATCGCTGAGTTTTATGGTATATGCAGCAGCATTGGGGTCTGTAGACTGGGCCAGCGTTTCTGCAAACTGTGTCTTGTCCTTTCCTCTTTGATACATTCCGCCTGATTCTTTGATGCATAAAGGAAACTTTTGTAGCTTGAGTTCATTTTGAAAAAGATGCGCCATGAATTTCTTGTAATTTTCTGTAGAGTACCAATCGGCATTTTTTTCCTCACACAACATTATCCAAGTGTCTATTGTATTTTGAAATAGCGCTTTCTTTCTAAGCTCTTCAAGAGTCATTTTAGAAATCTAGAAATCCGCTCTTTTCATCTTAGAGCCGCATCTTGGACACATGCCGCCCTTGAATCTGTTGTTGCATGCAAGGCAAACGTACTTGACTCCCTGGCCTTGGCCAAAGAACCCTCCTCCGCCACCGCTGCCCATGTCTGTGCCCATTCCTCCCATTCTCTTAAGTGCCCTGTTTCTAAGAAAGAGCGGGAATACTATGAAAATTGCCAGTGCCGCTATCAGGCCAAATGGCCACGGCAAAAGCATCTGTAATCCAATGCTAACAGCAAGTGAACCAAAAAGGAAGATAAGGTAAGTCTTGTAATTTATCAACATTACCTGTTATAGCAAAAAGCTTATAAATTTTTGTCATAATCTCTCCTAACTCACTGTCATTTCAAGCAGATTTCCGTCACGATCATATGCAAACAAGTCATCGTCCTCGTAAGGGGATTGCACAATTATTGAAACAAAACCAAAAAAATTATGCAAATCCGTAACAGATGGCTTTGCCACCCCGCTTGGATGCGAATGGACAGTTCCTACATAGCTTGGGTCTATTGGCAAGAACGTATGCGGAAAGCCTGCAAATGTAGGGCCGCTGTGCGAGAATGGCGGTATGACCAGGCCGTCAACGAAGACCAGGCCGCTCTTGTATTTTCCACGCAAGATGAGGATTCCTTCATTGGGATGATTCATCTTACAATAAGTCAGGATGCCGTCTCGGGCATCTTTGGTCATGGTTACTGTTCGCCGTGATCGTTGCGCTTTTTTGAAGATCACAATATGGCTCTTGCATGGAAACTAATTAACCTTAGAATTTTTCAAATTTTAAATTTTGACGACAACTTCGCCATCATTTAGGCGGGTAAGGCTCTTTTCTAGTTCCACTTTGAGTGCATCCAGACTAGCATTATTTTCACTGATCTCTTTTTCCAGTTTTTCATGGGATGAGTCAAGATCTGTTATGCTTGACTGCGTCTTCTCAAGTGTTTTTTCCTTTTCTGCCAAAGTTTTTGCATCAAACACACTCAGGTTGGATTCCAGGTCAGAAATTTTCTTTACATAGGAAGATTTTAGTTTTAAAAATTCATCCAGTCTGTCTATTGTCTCCTCGATTGATTCAACTGACTTGTCTGAATCCTTGACTGAAACATTTCCTGCTACAACTGATTTGGCAGTGGCTTGCAAGATCTCTATGATTGGCCCTTTATTCTCATCTGAGATGACTTCATAAGGGTCTGCTATGAGTTCCTCCATCAGTTTTTTCATTGGCTTGTCAAACGAAGAAACATAACTATACTTGTTAAGAGGCCTTGAAATCTTGGTAAACTGCGCACCTATCTTACTTTTTATCTCGTGTTTTTCATGAGAAAGCGAGCCTATCTTTCTTTTTACTTCCAAGAATTCTTTGTGTTCTGGCTGTGACCTTAGTGATGATATCTCTTGTTCAAGTCTTGCAATTGTACTTATCGCTTCGCTTTTTTCATTTACGGTCTCTACAAGCCTTTGTTTTTTCTGTCGCTCATCTGTCTTTAGATCGTCTATCTTCTTGATGGTATCAAATATAAAATTAGAACTAGACTTGAAAATCTCTTGTTCATTTACTAGTTTCTGTAAGGCGTTTCTATTTTGTGCAAATTTTGAAATCTCTTCTTTTAGCTTGTCAGCATACTTTCTTGCAAAAACATGCAAGACCCTGGTATGCACTCCCAAAATATCCCCCATCCTCTTGAGCATCTGGCCAGTCTCGTAATTGACGGCAACCACATCCTCGTATTTTGTTATATTGGTCAATTTGGCCTTGGTCTCTTTTTTTATGGTAGCAACCACTGCGTCCTTGCCCCTGTTTCCCATTGTTCTGAGGTTCTTGTCTACATCGTGAAGCTTCAGGTCATCTGATTCCAAATGAAGAATTAACTCGTGTATGTTTTTTTGGTTGGATTCAATCTCTATTTTTAGCTGCTTGGCCTCTTGCACTATATCTGATATGCGGGGAGCCTCGACTTCTTTGAGAAAATCTGGAATCTCTTGCATGGATACCTCTCTTTGCTGAACCGGACTAACTGGACTTTCTACCGTTTTTTTCTTGCCAAATCCAAATACCATGATACCACTGTAGAATGTTACATCGTTAAATATTAGGCATGACAAAATACCGCCGTGAGCGATATAAGGCTGATAATGGTAGGTGCTGTACTTATTTTTGCGGGCTTTTATGTAGCCAGTATAGGGGGCTCACAATATGCTCAGATGGCAATGCAAGCAAACCAATTTGGTGACTGTTATGACTATTCCACTGGAACTGCGGTGCATGTCAGTTGTGGGCAAGAGGAACTTGATGCACTTTTCTATCTGGCCTTGGCGCTGGCTCTCATCGGTATAGGCGCTTATGTTATCTTCAAAGGAGTAAAAGGCAGATGGGACCAGAATGTGAAAAGTGACGAAATGGTTGGCCCAAAACGTGATTAGTAATGCGTTAGGCTCTTACAGGATTTGAGGATGATGAAGCAATAATGAAGGACAAGGAATTGTTTGGAAGGGTACGAACTAGTCTGATGAAGCATCTGAGGGCAGAATATGGTAATGATGTAGCGGATAGGGCACTTCGTAGAATCAACAAGAGAAGGACTGAAGGATATTTTAGAACATAGGTAAAGAATTGCTCAATAATCGTATTTGTTCATTATAAATGCTTAATGCAAAGACTGTGTTTTTATTGACGTGGTTGAATTCAAAGAAGGCGCTATTGCAGTATTAGATGTATTGGGTGTTAAAGGTGTATGGACTAGAGGTAATACTGATAAAATAATTGGAGACTGGGAAGCAGTGGTTCAAAGTTTTAAGAGACTCGAAATGGAATTGAAAAAAGACAGCGAGCAAAAAATTATACCTTCCGTACAAGCATTTTCAGATACTATAATAATTGTCTATGAAGGAAAGGATCCCATTAGTTTACTGGAGTGGATGGGGGCTCATACTGCACTTCCTTTCGTTCGTGCTATTCTAAAAGGAATTTATCTAAGAGGCGCTATTAGCATGGGAAAATTCCGTCAAACTGAATCTATGATTATAGGTCCGGCAGCAGACGAAGCAGTTGAGTGGTATGAATCAGCAGATTGGATGGGAGTCATGTTAACTCCTACTTCCTCATTTACTATGGACAAACTAATCCATGAAAAATATGAATCCATATACTTCAAAAAATACAATATTCCATTCAAAGATGGACAAAGGAGAGAATTATGGGCACTAAACTGGCCAGCTTACATACATACTATAATGAAAGATTTTATTTTAGATAAAAGAGATCCAAAGTCAGCGATCTTAGAGTCTTTTTCTTACTCACCATCAGATCCTTCAACTTTTTCAAAGTATGCAAACACCATGACTTTCTTTGATACTTCATATGAAGAGAGAAAAATCCTCCCAGACAAATCTTCTGTAAATTCCAAACCATAACCTAAAGCTTTACGACAACTAGCATGTTTTTCCCTTCAAAGAGGGGGGATTCCATTTTTTACTGATTGTCAATATGCTCATTTGCTATTGGCGTAACATCTAGAAATTAAATAAAAATTCAAGGCGCCAGGTAAGGGATTCGAACCCCTGAGTGCTTGCGCACAACCGCTACCTTGTGTATGATCTCGAGGCGGTCGCCGTACCGCTTGGCTAACCTGGCACCACAAAAG
>JBOGQT010000090.1:0-1016 GCA_050749105.1 Nitrosotalea sp.
CCAAGGTCTGATGCAATAAGAAAGAGTGCACCTTGGTCTGTAAGATATCCTGCCCCGATCTTTTCCTTCTTTCGCTGGATCATCTCCTCTACATCCTTTCTTGTTATCTCGGGCTTTTGTTCAAGCAGTTTATTCATCAAAGAGTCAAATTCAGACAAATCAAAACTGTTAGAATCTATGTGTTAATAAAAACAGCGATCTGTTTTGCATCTGCCTATGATATCAAATAGTTACGCAGATCTAGGCTGTTATCTTGCTAGTTTTGTTTTCTTTCTTTGTTTCAAGGGCTCTTTTTGTAGCAATTTCAAATATCAATTTGTCAATGTAAAAGCCTTGTTTTGAATCCAGATTTAGCTTGTACATTGTCGCTTTTCCAACGGATCTCGTTCTGGAAACCACTCCTTGTCGTTCTAGGTTTCTTATTTCGTTTAGCGCTGTCTTAAAGGAGAGTCCCGAGTTCTTTGCAATATCTGATATTGAATAGTCCCAATCTTTGAAAGTTGCAAGAAAATCTAAAATCTTTGACGTACTTCCGGGAAATATGCTCTCTAGCGGGCCGTCCTGTAATGCCTTTCTAGGAATTGCTCGTTTTATCATGTATTGTTATCTGTACTATTATTAATATAATTACCTATTATTATGTAAATAATTACATAATAGTTAAGTGCATGTGATATGTGGCAAATCCATTGACTGGTGATGTATCAAAGGCAATTTTAAGAAAGTTATACTATGATAATAGGATCGGCAAAAAGCACATCTCGCTTGAGAACCTAAAGACAGGATTTCCTTCTCATTTAAAAGGCGACGTTGACAAGAGGCTAAAAAAACTAGTAAAAACTAATCTAGTCTTACGGTCTCCTACGGTCCACAGTTTGCATTAAATCCACAAAGAATCCAGGAAATAATAGAGATGCTTAGTTAATCAGGAAATTTCAGTAGATAGATTAGTAGGGCAAAGAAAAAGATCTCTAAATGCTTTGTGTAGAGGCCAAGTCCCTTTCAAAATCATATGG
>JBOGQT010000091.1:0-2225 GCA_050749105.1 Nitrosotalea sp.
TAAAGAATTTGTAAACGAAGCCTGTAATGTAGCAGGAGTCCTGTCCTCAAAGGTAGAATCATCCAAGGAAAATTTCAGACCTTATGATGTTCCAAGTCTAAAGGGCGATTATACAAAGGCTAGGAAGAAGATAGGATGGAATCCAAAGACAAAATTTTCAAAACTAGTAAAGATAATGGTAGAGGAGGATATTTCAAGATGGCAGAGATGGATGAAGGGAGAGTATTTTCCATGGGATGCTGCCACTTCTGGAGAAGACTCTCATGTTATATTTAGCAAAAAACGTTTCAAATGACAGGTTCAGCTATAATCTGTCTTTGATATAAGCGATAGAAGAGGTAGGGGTTGGATTCGTCTTATTCAAAAATGCCTTGTAGATGGTAGCATAATCTAGCAAATAGATCAAACTCATAAGTTTAGACAATATATTACCATTTACTGATGGTATCTTGTAGAAATCAATCTTTTTTTCATTAAAATAATCCTCAAATATCTTCCATCGTTCTTTTGTCTTTATGTAATCTTCTGTTCCCTGTATTAGAACAGGCTGCACATTTGATGGCGTTTCCCATGAAACTATACCATTATGAGAAGCTTCCATCATATCTTCTGCCATTGCATGAATTTTTGCATTCTCCTGCAATGAACTCTTGAATCTTATTGCCGCGGCCTGTAATCCCCATGGATAGTATATCATAGGAATTCCCACTAGCCATTCAGCTAAGTTTAGAGATGTATTGTCAGAGTTCAAATTACTTGAATTGATTTTTTGTTGCAAGGTTTCCAAGGATTTTATTGATTCTAAAACATCGTTTTCTTTGATATCAAACATGGAACCAAAATAGTGAAGCATTGGATAGATGAATGACGGTAATGAAGCTCGTGGGGAGTGAAACTGCGGTATTTCCTTGAATGGTAGGTTATGTTTTGCGCAAAACTCTCTCATCTTACCTCCCACAGAGAAGGCAGCTGTTTTGCACCCAAGTCTTGATGCCGCTTCCAACACTGCAAGTGTTTCCACGGTATTTCCTGAAACACTGGAAGCAACTACCAAGGTGTTAGAATCTATCGTAGCTGGAAGATGATAGCCTTTAACCACACATATATGAAAATCAGATTTTGAGAGTATTGACGAAAACATGTCACAGATTGTTCCAGAGCCACCCATACCACAAAATACCACATGGTCAATGTTTCGAAAGTCTCCTATCTCGCTTGATGATTCGTATGATTGTTTTGCTATTTGTGGCCATTTATCATATACTTCATGCATTTTAGAAGGATCATATTGTTTGATGGCAGATGAATCTAACAAGTCTGAGAGCTTGAAATTATGGTTCCAATATAATGTTTTTAGACGCTCTTATACAAGATGAGTTCAGTAAAATCATGAACATTCTGCTCCTAAGCCAGTTTTTTTCCACCACACGAGGAGGTGGCGAGTATGTTTTTAGTTTACTAGCCAAGAATTTGTCCGAGAACGGCCACAAGGTATGGGTAATCACCAACAAAATAAGCGGCGAGGATTACAAAATTCATGATAACATCAACCTGGTTTTTGTCAAGCCAGACTTGGAATACAAGGGAGGCCTGCCCCCATCGTTTCAGGACAATATCAAATACATGCTCAATACAATATCGTCTGGCTTGAAGATGGTAAAAAAGGAAAAAATTGACATTATACACTCCAATAATTTTTCGCCTGCCATAGCGGGCTCGATCTTGTCATATTTGACTTCAAAACCACATATCACTTCGATATGGGATATCTTTTCGCTCTGTGGTAATGATTATTGGGACAAGTGGACCAAACAAATAGGGGTATCCAAGATTCACTCGTTTCTAGGCCCCCGTTTTGAGAAATTGATTCTCAATCTTCCCCATGATGCAATTCATACAATAAGCGAAGCTTCGCAAAATGACCTGACAAAATTTGGAGCTAAAAAACCAATATACATGATACCTCCAACTATTGAAGAATCCAAACCAACAGCTAGCAATTTTAACTCGACGCAGTTTGTCTATGTTGGAAGGCTGGTCTTTTACAAGAACATCGAGGTTATCATCAAGGCAATAAAAATTGTAATAGAGGTAGAATCCAAAATAAAACTAGTCATAGTAGGGGGCGGACCTCATGAAAAAATCCTAAAAGATCTAGTTCTTCAGTTGGATCTTGGATCAAATGTGCAATTCATGGGGTATGTCGCGACAGATGAAAAGGAAAA
>JBOGQT010000092.1:0-32438 GCA_050749105.1 Nitrosotalea sp.
TATTTGGTGTATTTCCACAAGATATTTTACTGGTCGTGAATTTCTCCAAGTAAAATGAAATCTATCAATTATACATTACTTGGAGATGAGTCAATAGCCAAGGATTTTGGAAAAAAAGGAACATCAACTGATATCACAATATATGACAAAAAAGAGGCAGATTTTGTAAAAACATGGACCATACCTACAGGATTTCCAGAAAAGATACCTCCACTTCTTCAGGCCATAAACATGGGCGAGTATGTTATTTTTCACGTATCAAAACTTGACAAATTTACAGGAGAACAGATTGTTGCTCTTGATGTTCTAAAAAAGAGTAAAGGACTGCTAACTCATTCTTATGATGTAGATAGAGAAAAACTTCGCTTGATGATAAAGGGAACAGTCGTAGAGCAATACAAATTGGTGGAATTGTCTGATCTTAAAAAGGAGATGGACCTGTTGGAACCAGTATCACAAGATGGAAATGCGCGAATTCCAATTGATCACTGTTTTGATGTAAAAGGTGTGGGAACTGTCATACTTGGAAAAGTTGCACAAGGCAAGATCAAGGCATATGACAAACTCAAGCTATTGCCCAAAGGAGATGAAGTGGTAGTAAAGTCAATCCAGATGCATGATGATCCAGTGGAAGAAGCCGTATCGCCGGCGCGAGTTGGGCTTGCCGTGAAAGGTATAGTGTCTGATGATGTTCAGAGAGGAGATCAATTATCCATGGGCGGAGATGGAATTGACGTATCGCAAGATGTCACATTAGACTATTTACAAAACAAGTTCTTCAAGGACAAATTGTCTGAAAACCAGACATTTCTTGTCAACATAGGCTTGCAAATTAGAGCCGCCAAGATTACATCTCTTAATCCAATGAAACTTTCCCTCAACAAGCCAACGGCATTCATAAAAAATGACATATGTGTAATTTTAAAACCTGAATCGCAGACTATTAGAATAGTTGGCAGCGGACCAATTATTGCATAAAACCCCATCAACTCAAGAGCTGAAAATTAATCGTTTTACTCTGACTAGTAGACATTGACTAAAATATCTGTGTTAATTTTGTAATACACATGCCTAACTTTGATATGGCGGCCTTTGTCTCATGGTCTTCTATAACAGCTATATTTGTTGTTGTGACAGCACTTGTCTATAAGAGATTTGCAAAAAGAAAAGATGAATCATATCAGACTTGAGAAAAAAGGCATACGAGGGCTTGCCATAGCAGAGAGTTTTCGAGAAACTGACTTGACATCAAGTTTAGCTGGGATTGTAATGAGACGTGATTTCATCATTGACGGGTTTATCTTTGGCAAGGCAACAATTCGAGGAGACGATGCAACAAATAAAATAATTTCAATGTATGAAAAACTAAATCGTCAAGACATTAGCTTTGTACTGATTTCGGGGCTAGTCATCTCAATGTACAACATAGTTGACATGAAAAAACTATGGAAGGAAATGAAAGTGCCGATTATTGGTGTGACGTATGAAGAGTCTGATGGACTAGAAGAGGCAATTAAACGCCATTTTCATGATTCGTACGAGTCTAAAATAGAGCAATACCAAAAGCTTGGTCCTAGAATCAAAATATCGTTGCACACAAAACATGATCTTTATTTGCGTGTAGAAGGTTGCGAAATAAAAGAGGCAAAAAAACTTCTTGACGCATTTACATTACAGGGAGCAATACCTGAACCATTACGAGTGGCGCAACTTCTTGCCAAGGCAGAACTAGACTTGGCAAGCTAATTTTATCTTCGTTCCTCTTTGGTTACAGCCCATTTGCTATTTGTCAAGCGTGACGATGAAAACTCGATCTGTCCTATAATTCGGTCTCCTCTTCTTACCAATCCGTATTCATTGCGCACAACTCTGACGAGAAGGTCTTTTGTCTTGTATCCACCCTCGATTACCTTGATCTTGAACCTCTTGCTTGCCCTGAAGATCAAACCTCGTCCTGCCTTTGTGTCTCCCATCCATGAAAACATTTCAAATGAACCAAAGTTTTTGGTGGATATCTCGTGGTTGTATAGCCTGGCTTCAAACTTTAACTTCGTCTTTGCAGCTTCCTCGTTCATCCAATCAACAGCCTGTTTTCCATATCCTTTCTCAATTCCAAAAGAGTCTGCGCCTGCCAATTTTTGGTATTGGAAAATAGTTGAATATAACTTGAAAGAGATTACATCATACGTATTATTAGCCACAAAATGTCCCAAAAAATAGTGAGCAGAACAGCCGCAGATATAAGAAAGGCAATAGAATCTAACTGGAACGAATATCTATCAAGATACGCCAACCTGTTTTCTTCCAAATACGTGGAAGGCTCTAGCCCACCTTCGGTTTTTGTCGGCTCTTACGGCTATCCTAAAGTTTTGGTAGGCCCTATGGTGCCGCCAATTCATGGCGATACACTAGTTATGGACCTGCCTGAATCTTGGGTGGGAAAAAGTCTAGAAGAGATTGTGAATTACAGGCTATCTCTGGTAAGGGGAACTCGAGCAGTCACGGTTAAAGCCCCACAGGGAAGATACATTGAAAGCTTGCAAGAACTTGCAATGTCATCAAGGTCTACTGATTCCGAAGTGGAATTTGTAAAAAATGCCAGACCATCCATGTTTGTAGATGGAGAAAATGCCCCCTTTGGACCAATCGGAGAAATAAAAAATGCCAAGTTTTCAAATACGTCATCAGACAAGAACATTCAAAGGCTATTTTACGACAAAGATATTCTGTCACAAGACGCGGTTCTTGAACTCTACAACAGGGGCATTGAGATAAGCAAAATTCAAAAGTGTTTCAGCATTGGCATGTTTGGAAAAAATCGCAAACTGGTTCCTACCAGGTGGAGCATAACTGCAACTGATGACATCATATCAAAATCCATTGTCAAAGAAATAACAAGCTTTGCTGAAATTGACTGTTGTTATCTTTTCACTTATGAACATCTTGGAAATTTGTATGCAATAATTTTGTTTCCAAGTAGATGGATGTTTGAGATGCAGGAAGCGTGGTATGGTCAAGATGGAAACATAGGATTTGGTTCAGGCTTTGAAGACATGAATGGCCTTTTGCACTATCCGGAGACTGCAGGGGCTCATTTTGCTTCCAGACTTGCCGTTGCTGAATATCTTCTGGCAAACAAGGTTCAAGCTGGCGCAATGGTGCTTCGTGAGATACGGCCAGAATATACGGTTCCGGTTGGAGTCTGGCAGGTAAGAGAAGGAGTTAGAATGGCACTAAAACAAAAACCTACGCCAGTATACAATTTTGAACAAGGACTAGATCTTGCATGCAGGGGCCTTAGCATAGATAAGAAAGAGTGGCTGGCAAGAAGCAAATTACAAAAAGCAAGAAAACAAAAATCAATTAAAGATTATTTCTGACTACAGCATTTTTATTGAACACGCTTTGCACTAAATTATTGCAAAATAAAAGTATGATTATTGCTATAGCGATCATCGCGTCTCCAGTGCTGTTTGCTCTAGCTGTATTTCCAGATACATTCAGTCTTGGTTGGAATCAAGGTAGAGGAGGATTTCTTTTTGCCATGGCATTTATCGCAGCAGAATTGATAGGAATTAAACTTGAAATTCCACGAAAACGGCTTATTGCTACACTTCCAGTGGCTGGTGCAGCCATTGCATATCTTGTAGGCCTAGAATACGGACTCAGAAGTTATCTGACCTCCATTGCGCCTCAGTTCCATGTCTTGTTGTTGGATTCATGGAATTGGATGTGGGACTTTATCGTAATTGCAATCTTCTTTATGATTACACTAACTATACTATTTGGTAAAAGATGGATAAGGATATCTCCAGCAGGTCCCATCTATTCTGCTGGCACCGCCATAATCTTGTCACTTGACGCATTCTTTCCATATGACTCGCTTGGTCCATTGCAATACGTTGTACCGTATCTTGTAAAACTGGATGTCTTTTTGATAACTATTTTCCATCTAGGAATTGCTAGCGCTCATGGAAACATCATGTTCCTAAGTGGTGATCATGGTCCATTTGCACTTCAGGTATTTTGGCCTTCTGCAGGAGTCCACAGCATAATCATCTACTCTCTTGTCATGATGGCGTTTTTGCTAAAGATGAATATTCCAAGGAACAGAAAGGCAGTTTATTTTGTACTTGGAGTAATTGGAACAATCGGAGTAAACGTAATACGAATACTTTCTCTTTCGCTATTTGTACTCAAGGTGTCTACTAACGTAAATGAGTTCCAGTCATTTCATGGCATTGCTGGAGAAATAATGTTCCTTCCATGGCTCTTTGTATTTCTACTCATTGTCACATATGTAGAAACAAAGCGATTGAAAAAAAATGAAATAAAGATTGCGAAACATGAACACGATAAAAATCAATAGAGACGTAAATCCAGGCACCTACAACATTAAGGATATTTTTGATGGTCTAGAGGAAACAGAAATTCTACAAAAGATGTTTGGCTCAAACAACGAACTGGATGATGTCTTTTTCAATACAAAAGTAGTTGTGGACACGGGCAGTCATTACATGCATGTAAAAAATGAAGACGCGACAATTGTAATTGGACTACATCATCTCAAGAATTCTGAAAAAATAGTTCTATATCTTGACATAGTGCATGAACTTGTGCATGTAAAACAACAAAGAAAAGGCCTTGACCTGTATGACAAATCATACTCTTATGTGGATAGGCCAACTGAAATCGAAGCCTACATTGTGGCTGTTGAAGAAGCAAAGAGATTAGGTATGGGCAATGATGAGATAATGGATTATTTGCAAGTGGAATGGATTACTCCAGATGAACATAGGAGACTTGCAGCACATGTTGGACTAGTCTAGAAAAAATTTGTAATGTCTGCCTGGCCAGATACTTCGGCAAAGTCAGAAACCTTGACACCAAGCCTTCTAATGAGTAACTTTTGATCTTCAAGTGATTCTCTAAGTAGCTGAAGCGCGGTTTTTTTCAATTCTTCAAGACTTGATGTTGGATTCTTTAGAGTTTTTGACTTTGTTCTGTTTGAGAGGTCTTTTTGAATAAACTGGATTCCTACAGACTTGAAGACAAGATTGTCTCTTACTATGGCTTCGTGTATATCTGCGCACAGGCGCTCGAGATCTTTTGATAAAGATTCAACATCTTTTGTATCTTGTTTTAATGTGACTATTCTGCTATATTGTATTGGATCTCCTCTTGGAGATACCGGCTCCTCATCAATTCCTCTTGCTGCATTGTAAATATACGTCCCAGTCTTTCGACCAAATAGGCTATTGAGAGTAAACACATCCAATTTTTTTAGATCAGATATGGTCTGAAGACCCATTTCATGAAATTTATCTTCAGATTTTTTTCCTATTCCAGGTATGACTTTGATTGGTAATAAGTCAAGAAAAAATTCTATCTTGTCTGGTTCTACTACCGTTAAACCGTCTGGTTTTTTAAAATCAGAAGCTATTTTTGAGACAATTTTGTTTGATGATACACCCACAGTTGATGAAAGCTTTACATTGCTGCGTAGGGCATTTTTTAATTGTTGAGCAAGATGTGCTGCTTTTACAAAATCTCCTTCTGTTCGCTTTGTGACATCAAGATATGCCTCGTCTCTTCCTATGTATTCAAAAATGTCTGAATATTTTCTGATCAAATTCATTGCAGCCTCTGAGACTTCGGAATAATAATCAAAATCGGTTGGCAAAAATACGGCCTCTGGAACCCCCTCCAATCTTTTTTTTGCAAATTTTATTGGCATCCCAGACTTTACTCCGTATTTTCTTGCTAGATAATTGGAAGTCGCTATTGCTCCACTGTCGCCTCCTCTATCAGAGAAAACACATACCGCTACTGGTTTTGTCTTCAACTCTGGGTTTCGCAATTCTTCACATTGGGCATAAAAATAATCAAAGTCAATATGGAAAATAATCCTTTGTAACACAAATTTCCTATTGTGCCATTTTACTTAATATATTGTTGTAGCATAGTTTAACAGTAAATGCTCAATGAATTGATCCATTTCTGATTATATTTCGATATTAGTACACGTCTCTTGTTTCTGTAACTTTTCCAAATTACATCTAAATACTGTCCATATCAATGAACATCATGGATTATCCTGTCTCAATAGGGGAGGAAGGAATTAAACTGCAGACGGAAAAAATGGAGACTGAGAAGCTGTATTATTGCATATACCAAGACAAAGTAATGCTTTTTTTCAAGGATAAAAATGAACTTCTAAATTGTTATGAAATAGAAGAAAAGGAAATTGTTGAAGAAGTAAAACAGTCAAACTCGGAAGATATTGAAAACACTCTTCAGAAATACATAGAAAAAAAGAATCTTAACCATTATACAACACGATCTACACATGATTAGAAAAGATCGAAGAAAAAAAGGCATCTCAGTACAGGAATTGATCCGCGCTGTTATAGTTCCTGAGTGGCTCTCAAAGGATTAGGTGTAACAATATTTGCGATGCAAACGTGTTTGTGTAAAAAGGTTACACGCGAGACTTTAACTATAATTTTTGTAGAGATCTACCGTGGGACAACGCATGAGACAAAGTTCGGATCTTTTTTATAGAACCTTCTTCTGTTTTCCGGTAATGAGACAGCGTGCAGTTGGGTTGACGATTTTCAAAAATTCTTACACAAAAAGAACTCATATTCAGGTACATTCTACCTTTAGTCTAATTAACAAGAATACGGAAGGGTTATTCATGGGAAACGACCTTCTAAATAGTGGAGGACAAAGAGATGTCACAACAACTTAAAAGAGAAATAGTAACAAGTGGAAAAAAAGTAGCTCACTCAGGTTACTATGTTTATGCCGGTCATGCAGTGGAAGCTGAAAATAATCAAGGCTGTACGGTTATCGATAAAGCCAACACAGGAATATATTTTGCAAAAGGATCAATTGCTCCCAGTCTCATGACATGCCCACATAAGGTCAACTGGGCTTTAGACGATTAGACAAATCCACATAACCATTCCTCGATTCGCTCAATTTTGAATTTCATATCGCCACTTGTACTTTTTACAGTTAGTTCAAAGTAGTCAAGTTTATCAAGATAATCATGAAAATTTTCTTCATTGAGGATATCGGCAACGAGTATTTCGGTACGCTTCAATTTATTTAATGCACAAATAACATCGCCCGGCGGAATGGCGACCCCTTTCTTTATTCTACCAAATTCTCTTAGAGAAACTTTCCAGAATTTTTTGAGACTTGATTTTTTGTATGATCTTTGGACTTGAGAATAGACAAACAATATCAAAAAGGCGACGATAGATGTGATCAATATGTCTGATAAATGAATCTGCCAACTAATCGAGTTTAACTGGTCTACACTTGTCATATTCTCAATACCCATATCTGTACCCTAGATCAACCCCTGATCAGAAGTAATTAAGATTTATGACGAGATTATGGCGTAAGCTTTTTAGATCAGTTCTTTTGCACATCGACGTTAAACTGTGGCGATGATAACGTATGGTCACAAGAGAGACATTTACCATTGTATGGTCTCATCACATCTTTGATCGATTTTAACATGCGCATGTTTGCTATTTTGGATCCACATTTACTACATACAACATCTAATATCGAGTCAAAGCAGCGTTCAAGATTTCAAAAACCCATTCACAAATTAGATTCATTTTAGATATAAAATTAAGAAAAATAAACTTTAGTTAAGCACATTTTTGATGGCCTAACCATTAAATAAAACGCATAAAGAGTTTGGTTTGTGCCAAGACCTCCAAATATTGTCTTTATTGGTAAAAAGACGATTTTTGAATACGTGAATGCTACCCTGACATTGCTTGCAAATGAGCCAACTGTGACAATAAAGGCACGTGGTAAGAGCATAACAGCAGCAGTAGACGTGTCACAGACGATAGTTAAGCGAATGAACGCAGTCGGCTACAAAGTCAGCGGTGTGAGGATATTTTCTGAAAGAATGGAGTCAAAGGATGGAAGAGAAAGAAATGTATCAACAATTGAAGTTGATGTTTCTCGACCTGAAGATGTCTAGCAAGTTTCTAAAGAATACCATTATCATAGTGATCGCAGGTGCAATTGCCATATCTGTTCTGTATGGTGTAGGGTTTGTAGACAAGTGCCCAATAAGGCAGCTTGACATTGCAGGCGAACTCAAAAAATATGATCAGACAAAAGACCCCGAATTGTGTGCGCAGTTAAATGACAAGATATCTCAATTTGACAACGAATGTAAGGGAGATGTGGAAATACTTGATTGCGGCTAGTGAGCAGCCGTGATTAAGAAGTTTATTCCAAAATAAACTAGAATTCCACTTAGTGCAATCATGAAAATTTTATAGTTTTTTGTTGATAGAATGGTCTTTCCACGATTAGACAAGAACCCCACTGTTCCCATCCAAGCATAGTCCATCCATATGTGAAATCCAAACATTATGATAATTCCAATAAACGAATAAAGCACTAGTGCGTCAGTAATTAACTTGAAACCTATTGTAAGCCACCAAATCAAGAAAAATGGGTTGAGCACACTCAACAGAATTCCTACAAAGAATGGTCCATGTTTTGGCAATTGATTTGAGGATGATCCGAGCAAAGCGGTTTTTACTTGAAGTCCTGCAAAAGCAAAGAGGCTGATGGCACCGAGAATGGAGATGTATTCTTTGAATTGTGGAAATGTGCTAAGTGAAATTGCGCCTATGCCAAGAAGTATGACAAATGGAAATTCAACTATTGTATGTCCGTATGCCATATTAATTCCGGCTTTCCAACCAACTCTTGTACCATATGCAACATTTGCGGTAAAGAGCGGTCCAGGTGACATGACGCCGGAAGCTGAGATTATGATGACTGTTAATGCAAATTCTAGTATTGATGTCATCTGTATGTTGTTATGCCTAGTACGAGAAGATTTTTGACGAAGGCTCTATCTTGTTTGATAAAAAACTTAGAACTTCACTGACACTAGTCATGTAGGTAAATTCATCGTGTTTGTTCTCTGACATGTCTATACAATATCTCTTGGAGGTTCTGTTGATGAAAATAAATCCTGTCTTATTTTCTATTCTAATTCCCTCGTCAGAATCTAAAACTTTGAGGTATTTTTCTAGACTGTCTTTTGAGATCTCTCGTTCTTGGTAACTCATCCGTAAATAGCATCTCGCAGTGGTCCTGCGTCTTGTTCTGTTTGTTTCAGACTTTGTTCTATGTTTTCCGCTTCACTCATCAAGGTTCGAAAATCACACGCGGCACCTGGAACAATTTTGGACATTGCCATGCAAATCTCTGCACCTGCCCTAAAATCAGGCCCTGTCTCTTGGCCTTTATACAAGAGTACTATAACGTTGATCTTTGCTACGGAACCCTCGTTTAACAAAATTCCTGGAATGCCTGGAACAGTCCCGTTTTTGAGTATGGGAATACCTGCATCAACTAACAATTTTTTTGCACTTTCAGTGCTAGAAACTCCTATCACAAACGGTTTTTCCTCAGTCTTGACCGCAGAACTGCTTACTATGAGGGAGCATTTGTGGTCGCTTGCCCACTTTAACATGGTTTTAGCAACTTCTCTGTGGAGTGATTCGTGAGGAGTAAGATATGATGAAAATATTGCAACCTTGAGTTCTTTATTGACAAATATTCTGGCAGGAAAATTGGGAACTTCATCTCGGATGATGCTAATTGGGGGGAAAAGTTCTGAATCAAGAACGCCGGCTAACTCAAATTGAGATGTTGTGTTTATCAGAGACTCGGTAGCTATTGCATTTGCCAAACCTGCATAAGGAAATCCATCTATGACGTATCCTCCCTCGATGTCAATTGGTTTGAGTTCTCTGATGGTTATGTCATTGGTCATGAGATACCATGCAGGCACATCCTTTTAAATCAAATACTTTATTCTGCTTATTTTATATGATCTATATCTAACAAACATCTCTGGAATAATTCAAACTTAATCCCATGTGACTCATCAAACTTTGATCCTGAATGACTGGCCTATCTTTTATTTAGTAAATATGTGTACTACAAGTCTTAAAAGACACATCAACATTAAGTCAATAGAATGAATCCACAGCCTAGGAAAACATCTACCATTACATTTCGGCTAGACGATGATGTGGTAAGGAAACTGCGCATGGAATCTAACCAGCGACAAGTAAGCACCAACACACTTGTGGGCCAAGCATTGCGACGATTTCTTGAATGGGATATGTATCAGCCGATAGCTGGTTTTGTAATGATTAACAAACGAGTTTTCATTCATGTTTTCGGTAAGATGAAACAAGAGGAAATAATTGATATTGCTTCTAGGATTGGCAAAAACGAGGTAAAAGATATTGCGTTATTTATGAAAGGCAGGCTGGATCTGTTATCCTTCTTATCATGGTTTGAAATAAGAATGATAAATTCGTCTGTACAAGTAAGTCATACCCAACAAGACGGTTCTCACACATACATTATGAAACATGATATAGGAAGGAATTGGTCGCTCTACCATAAGACAATTTTAGAATTGATATTTCGAGAAATCTTTGATAGCAAAATACTGGTAAAAGCTGACAAGAATACAATTTCATTTAAATTTTTTGAATAAACTAGTGCTATCGTGAGTACATGCCACACACATTACCATTTTTTGTTTCGCCTAGTTTAGCATTGTTTTACCGTAGATTCTATGAGAAAATTTGTCTGTCCTAAACTCGAGGCTTTTTTTCAAGGCCTGATATCTAGTTCGTACCGAAACAGCAGTTACTCCCGCCGCCTTTGCAATCTCGTTTTGTGTTTTATATTCATCATTGAGCACACAGCACAAGTATAATGTGGATGCGGCCAGAACCATGGGATTTTTACCATCTGTTAATCCCTTGTCTGATAATTTTTGAAGCAGCTTTAAAGCTTCTCTTCTTATCTGTTCGCTTATGTTAACCTCGGTTGCAATTTTTGCCACAAATTCAGCTGCATTGCAATGGGCAAGGTCTAATTCAAGCTCTTCAGTTAATTTTCTATAATCTCGACTGACTTCTTTCCTACCGATGCCGGTTGCTTGTGCCAAGTCATGGATAGATCTTGGAATGCCAGCTTGCCTACAGGCTGCGTAAATCGAGGCACACATTAAGCTCTTTGCACTTCTGCCGATTGTAATCTTTTTTTGCATGGCTTTTCTGTAAATATAAGCTGCACTTTCTACTGTGGAATCAGGAATGGCAAGTTTGGTCTTAAGCGAATCAAGCATCAACAATGAAGTTCTTAATGTTCTGTTGGATGATGTTTTACTTCTATTGTCTAGTCTCTTAAGGCGATTAAACTTATCTTTTGTGGGACTTGAAAGAGATTTTCCCATGGCATCTTTGTTTGACATTACAGTCATTATGCCCATGTCATACATTGAAAGCGATTGTCCAGGTCCAGTTCTTGCCTTGGTTAAAAATTCATCAAAATCTCTTGCTCGTTCCGAATCTGTTGCAATTGATCTTTCTACTAATATTGAGCCACAGAAGCCACAGATTATCTCACCAGTTGAATCGTCTGTGATTAAAGGTTCTCCCTTACAACCCAAAACTTGGCATCTGATCTCTTCTCTGTTACCTACTTTTGACGCATACTCTACATTTTGGGGCTTTCTGTTGAAAACGCCTGTAAGTCTATGTCTATTTGCCATTGACTAGGTCCACCCATAATTTTCTATCTCCCATCAAAGGACTGCAAGGTGCTTCTTCAGCCTCTTCTTTGATTAACTGTAATGCAAGTTCAGCTTCAAACTGTAATTCTTTTAAAATACTTTTTGGAACTAGACGTACAACGCCTGACAGTCTATAGTCCATCTGGATCTCAAGTATTGTGACATCGCCAATACTGGTTAGTAAAATATCCTTTATGCCTACCATGGGTCCATTTGTATATCGTATATGGATTCCTTCTCTTGGAAAGAGAGTCACTTTTTGGTAGCACTTGGAGCCGTTAACCCGGGAGATCTCCCTAGCGGTAACATTTCGATTTTTTGATATGTTTCTGATACCTGTTATTCCTTTCCAATATTGTGAATCATCATCTATTTTTGATATTATGTTCCAGACTTTTTCTTGAGATGCAGCAATCTGTGTTTTTATCTCAATTTTGATCATGATTTTAAAACACGTATTTGGCATAAATCTTGGTCAGTATACACTGCAATACTACAAAATTCAAAAAACAGGATATATTTTGTAATAAAACTTGGATAAATTCTACAATCTAATCTCCAGTTGTGGCACAAGTTGAATGCTGAACCAGTATCACATGGAAGCAAAATTGATATTTGAAATAAAAATATCATTGTACCAGTAATTGCAACCTTTTAAATCATGGATATCGTTTTATGTGTTAAATCTTATTGCCAATCATGGAAACGTTATACATTATCATTAATTGTGACTTGGGTATATTATCACAAGGCGGACGATAAAGTACATCATGATCAAACTCTTCAATTCTTTTTCTTCAGATAAGGATGATTTTGAACCATTCAAGAAAAATCTTGTAAGGATATTCATCTGTGGTCCCACCTTGTATGATTATACTCATCTTGGTCATGCAAGAATATTTTTGACATATGATCTCTTGTGTAGACATTTGAACGAAAGAGGATATGATACTGACGTACTAGTAAATATGACTGACATTAATCAAAACGTATTCAACAAGGCAAAAGCGGAATCGCAAGATTATAACTTGATTGCCAAGTTCTATGCAAACAAATTTGCTGAGGATCTTTCTCTACTTAATATTAAAAGTGTTAGCAGACTTGCCTATGTCTCTGATTATGTTTGTCATATCGAAAACCACATATCGAAATTGCTAGACCAAAAAGTTGCATATTACGCAAATGGAAATGTCTACCTTGATACATCTAACGTTAAAACATATGGTACACTATCAAAACAATCTATGGCGCAACTCCAACTTCACAGGTTGGATATGGGACCTAACAAGAAGAACCAGGAAGATATAATGTTGTGGAATTGTTCAGAAGACTTTGATTTTTCATGGCCAAGCAAGTTTGGTAAGGGAATTCCATGGTGGCACATGCAGGACACTACAGTTGCGTTGGAAAACTTTGGTGCTAATTACGACATACATGGAGGCGCAAGAGAACTCTTGTATCCTCATCACGAAGCACATCTTGCCCAGTATGAGATGCTTTCAGGATCAGAGAATCCAGTTAAGATATGGATGCATGTGGGACTTGTTCTATCAAATGGAGAAAAAATGTCAAAGTCTCTAGGAAACGTGATGTGGTCAAGAGATCTGGTACAAAAATATGGCCAAAACCTATTGAGGCTTTATCTGTTCTCAAAACATTATCGTGACGACATTAACTTTAATGAAAACCAAATTGTTGAAAAACAGTCATTTCTGGACAAGGTTTACCTTGTTGATTCAAAAACAACAGCCAAAACAGACCTTGAAATTTCCAAATTAATCCAAGGCTTTCTTGCTGCACTAGATGATGATCTTAATTCTCCACAAGCACTTGAAATATTTGAAAACATGTGTTCTAAGGTAATTGCAGGAAGCAATATCGACTCTTATGATTTTGAACGGATATGCCAAGTGCTGGGAATAGAGATCTAATATCACGAGTAGAAGCAGTCGACCTTGCTTTTACAGGTCTCTGGAGCAACTCGATAAATCTCAAGTGTGGAACATTATTTTTCAACCAAAACCTGCCAAATGATGTTTTTTTTGACAAGCTTACAAACATGACCTGCCTAGACGGCAAAACGCTGGACGATTCCTTGTATCTCTTCCAGAAATATCATACGACTCCGTATGTTTACACACTAAACCAACCCAAGTTCGAAGAAAAATTACTTGAGCAAAATTTCAAATTATATGATACTCAATATGTTCTAACAAAAACTCCTGATTCAGTAATGTCATCGAAGGCTCGTAGAATATCACGTGCTGAATCTATGGTGTGGTCAGAAACATTCTGTAGCGCATACAATTGTTGTGAGTGGATTACCTCAGTGGATGAGATAGTGAAAAGATCATGTGATTCAATAGAATATTACGTTGACGAATCAGCCAGTTCGTGCGTGGCCTTGTATGAGAGCAATTCAATGTTTGGGCTTTACTGCCTTGGAACTGTGCCTGCTATGAGAAAGAAGGGCATTGCGGAATCATTAATAGATTTTGCCATAGACCAAGTCAAAAGACGCAACCTAGAATTTTTGATGCTTGAAACATATCAAAGAGACAAACTACTTGATTTCTATTTCAAACTTGGCTTCAAAGAGATTTACCAAAAAAATATTTACACTATTTGATCTTGGAAAGAAGCGCAGAGTAGAGAAATGGAAGAATTGTTGTTGCTTCCGCATGTATGGTTGTCTGTTTTGCATTCTGGGTTACTTTGCCCCATGATATTGCTTCTCTTACAAGCGCGCCGCTTAGGCTTCCGTCGAATTCTTGTGCGGTTGTGATATACACCGCATAATCCAATCCTTCTCTATATTGATTCCACCACAATGTGTGATGTTTTGAAATTCCGCCACCAATCATTAGTGCACCAGATTTTTTTGCCTTGAATATTAATCCTGACAATAAATCGCCATCTGCAGCTACATTTAATCTAAAGTCACTGTGTTTTTGTGTAAACATCCAAATCTGACTACCAACAGCACCGTCCATTATTCCTGGAACTATTACAGGTATGTTGTTTTTGTTTGCCCAGTATAGGAAAGAGTCTTCGCCAAGATTAGATCCAATCATCTTGCAAACGTCATGTGTTGCCATCTCTTTTTTTCCTCTTGAATATTCTTTTTGCAAAAAGGATTGAACCTTTTCTTCAATCAATGGACCATAACTTTTCAGCGGAACCAAAACATTTCCCAATCTGTGAATTCCTTTGTCTGCCAATTCACTATCATCAAGGGTAAAGGATCCTTCCAAATAATTGGAATAATGTCTTGCAATGTCGTGGTCAAGAGCACCGCAAGTAGTAATGACAACATCGCACATCTTGTTCTTTACCATGTCAGTAATTATTCCTCGAAGCCCTGTAGATACTATTGCGCCTACAAAAGACAAGAACTTCAAACACCGTTTGTCTTCAATCATTGAGGAAAGAATGTTTAGTCCGTCTACAAGGTTTCTGGATTCAAATCCTCCAGATTTTGACATTTGATCAAATATTGTATCTATGGTATCATCTTTTTTTATCGAGATATCTTTTACTGGTCTGCCAGATTTTGTCACATGTCACAAATCTAATCTGGGGTATAAAATCCTCTGCCCATGCAAATCACAATTAATATGTAGGTGTAATTTGGTAGTTATCGAATAAGTTGGGAAAGAAGATCAAGATTGCCATAGCCGGTGTGGGCAATTGTGCATCAGCACTAATTCAAGGTGCAAAATACTATACTGATAACCCTAATGATACTGTAGGACTTACTGCATACAATTTGGGAGGCTATGAGCCCAGAGACATAGAAGTAGTAGCAGCATTTGACGTTGCAGATACAAAAGTTGGAAAAGACATCTCAGAGGCGATATATGCAAGGCCAAACAATACAGTCACAGTTGCAGACGTGCCTAGCACTGGAATAACAGTTCAACGCGGACCAACAAAGGACGGATTAGGCAGACATCTAAGCAGGATAGTCACACCTTCGCAGGAGCCTGACGTGGATGTAAAAAAGGTATTACAAAATACGGGTGCCGAGATGCTTGTAAATTATCTCCCTGTTGGAAGCACAGAGGCCGTAAGGCACTATGCAAGCCAAGCGCTTGAGGCAGGCATTGGATTTCTTAATGCCATTCCAGTATTTATCGCATCAGAACCAAAATGGCAGCAGATGTATGCTGACAAAAAACTTCCGTTGGCTGGAGATGATGTGATGAGTCAACTTGGTGCCACTGTAGTTCACAAGACGCTTGTCAAATTATTTGTGGATAGAGGAGTGTTGGTGGATGGTACATACCAGCTGAACATAGGTGGCGATATGGATTTTTACAACATGCTTGACGAAGAACGACTTGAAGACAAGAGAATAAGCAAGACCAGCGCAGTAAAGGCAATGGCAGACTATGATATCCCGATGAGAATAGGTCCAAGTGATTATGTTGATTTTATTGATAATGAGAAGATCTGTTACATCAACATAGAAGGCAAGTACTTTGGTAAGATACCGATCAAACTAGATCTAAAGCTCAAGGTAATTGATGCCTACAATAGCGCGGGAATAATGATTGACGCGATACGAGGATTAAAGGTCGCGTTAGACAGGAAACTTTCCGGACCAATGACTAGCATCTCATCTTACTGCTTCAAGCATCCTCCAATACAGATGCCGTACACTGACGCAAAGAAGGCCTTTACAGAATTTGTTGAAGGTAAACGAGACAAATAATTCACACATTGTAATTGTTGTTAGCCTAGTCAATGAAACTTGTCAATAATCTGTTATCTCACATGCGTCATCACAGATTTCATTGGTCTATATACGTAAACTAGAGATCTTTGGGTTCAAATCATTTGGATACAAGAACACCCTAGTCAACTTTGAACCTGGTCTCATAGCCATATCTGGTGCTAATGGATCTGGAAAAAGTAACATTCTTGATGCGATCTCATTTGCACTGGGCGAAAACTCGCCTAAGGTTATGAGGGTGGATAAATTACGTTCATTATTACACGATGTAGATAATGCTCATCATGGAGCAAAGATAGCAAGGGTAAGCTGTCACTTTGATAACTCTGATAGGAAGATCCCAGTTGATTCCAGTACCGTGACAATCACAAGGGAGATGGATGAATCTGGTGAGAATATCTATTATCTAAACCAAAAAAAGGTACTACGAAACCATGTTTTGGATCTTTTGGAGATAGCAAACTGCGGAATTCACAAGCTAAACATTGTGCAACAGGGCACAATTACAAGAATCTCAGAGTTCAACGCTGATGAAAGAAGGCGAATAATTGAGGATATCATAGGGCTTGCTTATTTTGACGAGAAAAAAACAGAAGCGCTAAAACAACTTGATGAAGCCGATAGAAGACTTGAGATAGCGCTTGCAAGGATGGATGAGATAAAGAAACGTATTGATGAATTGGAAGCGGAAAGAAACAACCAACTCAGATATGATTTTCTGGACAGGGAGCTAAAGAGACTCTATGCCATACAATCCTCCAATAAACTAAGGGATATTGACGCTCAAAAAATATCCAAGGAGCGAAATCTCAACGCAATACAATCTGAATATAATAAACTTGATGAACAGCGTAACAACCTAAAAGAAGAGATAAAGAAACTCGAGGAAGAAAAACAAAAATTCATGGAAGAAGCCAATGCATATCATATTGCCAAGGCCTCGATAGATTCCGAACTCTCAACTACGATGCATCAATCTGAGGAAGCAAATAGCAAGTTAGCTACTAATGCAAGAAGAATTGCACAAATAGATATCAGGCTGCCAGAAATTCACGCTGATCTGACAAACCTTCACGACCAACGCTCTATTTTGGAATCCCAGATTGCAGAACTAAAAAATTCCACCAATATAGTTAACGAATCCAGAAAGAACACAAACACTGAGCTAGCATCAATTGATTCTGAAATCAATCAGATATTGAGGCAACAATCGCAAGTTACAAGCAACAAACTCAAAACTGATGAAAAAGTAAGAAATCTCACTAGTACGCTAAACGACGCAAAACTTTCAATCTCAAAACTAGAGCAGGAAAGCCTAGATATTAAAAACAAAATTGATCAAAACTCACTCAAGACAAACGCATTGCTTGATGAAAAAACAAAGCTGCTCAACCTTGAACAAAAACTCAAGCAAGTAAGAGCAGGTCATGAATCAACAATAAATGAGTTAAAATCCAGACTCTCTGATTTGCGCGATAAACGCGTAAAGGCAGAAAAAGATATTGAAGAGACAACAATAATTTTTGAAAAGGCAAGCAAAGCTGCGGCACAGTATGAGGCAAAGATCAAAGTTGTAAAAGAAGTAATGCATGAAGATTATTCAATTGCAAAACTCAAAGAAGACTCTAAGAGACTAGGAATTCAAGGCCTTGTCTACGAATTGCTTTCTTGGGATAAACAATACGAAAGAGCTATTCTGTCATCTGGTTCTGATTGGCTAAAGGCGCTTGTTGTAAATGACTTTGCCACTTTACTTGGAATCGCTGACTTTGCTCAGCAAAAAAAACTTCCAAAAATTAGGATTATTCCTTTGGATGCAGTCTCAAATCACAAGGCAACAATAAAAGAGGATGGAGTACTTGGAGTACTTTCAGACTTTGTAAAATGTGATGAAAAACTAGAACCCATCAAAAACTTTATCTTTGGGAATATTGGTTTGGCAGATTCCAAAGAGTCAGCTTATGCATTATCAAAAAAAGGGCACAAGGCAGTTACACTTGAGGGAGAATTCTTTGAGGCAGAAGCAAACGCTGTGATTGTTGATATCAATTCAAAGATTTCAAATCTCACAAAGATAATACTGCTCAGCACTTCTGTAGATGGACTAGTTCAGTCTCTAGAATTATTAAAGAAATTCATTCAAAACAAACAAGGGCAAATAAAGAAAATTGAGAGGATAACAAGAAGTCTGGACAGTAGATACAACTCTTCAGAGACAGGACTTGCCAACTTGGACCTGAGCTTTACTGATGTGAAAACAAAATTACAGACAATATCTATGTCACTAGACCAAATATCCTCAAGGATATCCCAACTTAGGAGTCGAGAAGAAAGCATAGCAGTAGTGCTCGCCAAATCTGAATCTTATGTTGCATCTCTGGAAGAGAGAATAGCGCTAACCAAAGAAAACTATGCTGAAGAAGAACAGACAAGAATAGCTACCGTGATCTCTTCGCTAAACGAGAAACGATCTGCTCTACTAAGTGCGCAGAGCACAATCTCTAACGAATTTCGTGAATTGACCACAAAACTTACAGAACTTGCCAATGAAGAGAACTCGCACAAAGCAAACATGCGCCGTTTATCCGAAGAACAGTCTTCTATAAATCACGAAAAGCACGATCTTGAGGTACTATCAAGAGCATCATCCAAAGAAAAGGAAAATGCTGACGCATCGCTTGTATTGCTAAGGGAAAAAGAACAACATCTGATATCTACATCTGGCACCTCTGTGTCCACACTCAAAGAATACGACTCTAAATTGAAGAATCTTTATGATTCCGAGAAAATACTCACAAAAGAAATCAATGGACTGGAAAGACAATCTGATTCCATTTTGCGCGACGTCAAGGATCTTGGTGAAAATGAAGCAAGAATACGTAAAACACTTTTTTCATATGGATATGATAACTTGCTTGAATCGTTTGACGCTGATCAAATCATTGTTGAATTGGAAGATGAGAAGAAAAAGATGTCAGGCTCAATTAACACAAGGGCGCCAGAGACTTATGTCGAGGTATCAACAGGGTATCGCTCAATGTCTACAAGAAAGAATGAACTTGAAACCGAAAGAAACTCTATCGTACAATTCATTGAAGAAGTAGATAAGGATAAGCGACAAACATTTTTGGAATCTTACGATAAGGTGGATAAAGATATTCGTGAGATCTTCAACAGGATGACTGGTGGAAATGCTTGGCTTGAAATCCAAAATGAAGATAATATATTTTCATCAGGAATTTCATATCTAGTGCAATTCCCAAACAAGCCAAAAAGAGAATCCACGTCAATCAGTGGTGGAGAAAAAACTCTTGCAGCAATCACATTTCTTTTAGCGCTTCAAAAGCTTAAACCTTCGCCATTTTATCTTCTTGACGAAGTTGATGCTCACTTGGATGCACTAAACACAGAAAGGCTATCTAGAATACTAGAAGACAGGGCTGGGGGAAGTCAAATGATAATGGTATCTCTAAAAGACTCTGTAGTACAAAAGGCAACATTGATCTACGGAGTATTTCCAAAGAATGGGGTTTCACATGTTGTGTCGCATAGACTCTCTGGCATGCAACAAGTGGCAAACTAGTTTATTTCTACAAAACAAGCAACATATCTTTGATTTCCAACCTGTTCAAGGTTGGGTTCTTGCTTGCATTTTTCAATGGCGTATGGACATCTTGCTCTGAACCTGCATCCTTGGTATACGTCAATCTCTAGAGGATTATTGATGCGAATTTTTTTTTCCATGTGTAAATTATCAGGATTTGGTTCAGAAATGGAATCAATAAGCGCTTGCGTGTAAGGGTGTTTTGGATGTAGCAGTACATCATCGATGGGACCGGCTTCAACAATCTTACCAAGGTATAATATTGAAATCTCATGTCCGACATGTTTTGCGGTGGCAAGATCATGCGTTATGTATAGAAATGATATGTCATATTTATTTTGTAATTCTTTTATCAATTCCAAAATTCCAATTCTTACTGAGACATCAAGCATTGAAACTGGCTCATCAGCTATCACTAATTTGGGCTTGGTTGTAATTGATCTGGCAATTACTACTCTTTGTCTTTGGCCACCTGATAGCATATGTGGGTATTTCGAAGCGATTTCATCTGGATCTAATTTTACATCTCTTAATGCAGCAAAAACTAACTCCTTTCTCTCATTTGATCTTCCAATACTGTGTATGTCTAGTGGTTCTCTTATTATGTCAAAGACTTTCATTCTAGGATCTATTGATGCGTAAGGGTCTTGATGTATCATCTGACATTCGGTTCGTATTTTTTTGAGACTGGATGCATTACTGTCTATTTTAGCACCATCAAAAATTACCTCACCTGAATCTGGTTCTATTGCTCTTAATACCAAACGAGCAATGGTCGTCTTACCAGATCCAGATTCTCCTGCCAAGACAAATGTTTGCCCTTTTTTTATTGAAAATGATACGTCGTCAACTGCTCTTACGGTTTCTTTTTGGCGCGAAAACCCGCCCTTTACAAAGTATTTTTTCAAGTTCTTTACAGAAAGAACCTCTTCCATCATCAGTTACTTGTTCGTCAAGTATATCAAGAAAACGTGGACATTATGTAATGCTAATAATGGGATCCATTGCCTGACCAATTATTCTGGTTTGGAGAAGTGCGGTATTCGGCCGATCACTTGGTCAAATTCTTAATATCGCAAAGTTTTAAAGGCTATGATATATGATACTCAAACGTGAACGTCAAACTCCTAGCCGTAGTAATGATCACCGGTTTAGTTCTAAGTGGAAGTTCTGCTTTTCTGAGCAAAATGGCATTTGCAGACGATCAATGGTCTAGCATTGCTCAAAGACAACTGATTGCTCAGCAAAGAGCCGCATTGGTTTATTCAGACAAATACCAATTTGATAACATGAATGGATCACAAAAAAACTGGTCTGGTCTATCGTATTCTACAACAGATGAGAATACAAAGGGACGTGACTTGACAGCAGCTTCACAGGCATCTCTCCAAAACGCCTTGTCAGAATTTGACAAAATTCACGTCAGGCAACTTGGTACCTTCCAAGCAACTAACTATACAGGCTTGAACAGCACAACAACTGATGAGCAAGGAAGAGATAGAAATGCTATGATCTCTCAAGCAGAAATTCAATCATTGAATGACACTCAAATTGTTTCAGCGTTAGGAAGAATAAACGCAGAATATACTAGTCTCCAGAATCAAGGAACTACAAACGAACAAAACTCTGGCAATAGACAAGCTCAGATAGAAAAGACTGAGGAGGCTATGGCATTGCAAGCAACAGCACTTGTTAATGCTATTGCAAATATAGATAGTCAATACGTGAATCTTCAGGCAGGCGCTACAACAAACGAGAATACTGTTGGTCGTCAACTAACTGCTGAACAAGCAGATTCCCTAAACAAGGCTATCCAGATATTCCAAGAGATCCATGCTAAGACTTTGTCATCAACTTACTCTACTGGCTATGCTGGACTCAATAGTATAACTACAAACGAACAGAACGCTAACAATAGAAACACAGAGATACAAACTGGAACTGCGATGGCATTGCAGAACGCACTAGATGTATACAATTCGTACTACAACGGTGCAGGCCTCAATCAAACAACCTACTCTCACTAAGTTTAAAATTTTTTATTCTATTCTATTCGTAGAGCCAACACAACGTGTATCCTGACTTGGTTTTGATCTTTGGTGGAGTTTTTTTACATTTTTCCATTGCCTGTGGACATCTGTCATAAAACCTACATCCGAGAGGTGGATTAGTCAAGTTTGGCGGGTTGCCTTTTAGAGATGTTAACTCAGATTTACCCTTGATCTTTGGCATGGACTTGAGTAATGCTTGTGTGTAAGGGTGTTTGGGATTTGAATAAACTTCTTGCAATGTTCCAAATTCGACAATCTGTCCTGCGTACATTATTCCAACCTTATCGGCAATCTCTGATATTATTCCAAGGTCATGTGAAATTAGTATGATGGACATGCCTTCCTTTTTCAGTTTTTTGAGTAGGCTTAGGACCTGGGCCTGTACTAGCATATCAAGTGCTGTGGTAGGCTCGTCTGCAATCACTAGTTTTGGCCTTAGAAGTAATGCCATGGCAATTACTACTCTTTGTTTCATGCCTCCGCTAAGTTCGTGAGGAAATTTGTCTAGTACTGACGAAGATAATCCAACCGAGTCTATGGTATTTTCTATTGTTTTCAGGTGGTCTACGCCTTCACTGTCATGAGTTTTCAAGATCTCTTCGAATTGTTGTTTTATTGGAAAGACTGGGTCTAGTGAGTTCATTGCTCCTTGAAAGACCATTGATATCTCTTTCCAGCGTGTTGTTTTGGCAAACTCTTCTTCTGTTTCATTCACTATGGATTTGCCCCCTAGCAATATGTCTCCTGAAACTATCTGTCCGCCAGCGGCAGATCTGATGATTGCAAGCCCAAGGGTACTTTTTCCGCATGCACTCTCACCCACAATACCCATTGACTCATTAGCGTCCAGAGAAAAAGAGACGCCATCTACAGCTTTGACGATTGTGTCTCTTAACCGATATTGGACCTTTAGATCTTCAACAGCAAGTGTAACCATTAATTGATATGTGATGTGCAAGTAAATCTGCCTTTTGGAAATTATTTGATCGCAGCTAAATCTTCCAACTATATAGATCATATGTCCTATATGCGTCAGACATTTAACTATGAAATTTTAGAGTAGCTATATGCCACAGTGGATGACATGGTTAAAGTCAAATGAGAAGGAAATTTTATCACTCCTAAACGATCTAGCCTGTAAGGCCGAAGAAGCGGCAAAACTATTGGTGGACATATTTGAGAGCTTTGAAAAACTAGACGAAAATCATTCTAAAATAAAAAAGATAGAACGAGAAGCTGATGGGCTAACACATTCCGTTTTTGAGGAATTGAATAAAACGTTCATTACGCCGCTTGATAGAGAAGATATCTCTCGTATTGCTTCCAAGGCTGACGATATTATTGATTATATTGAAGGCATATCTGGCCGAATTGTCAATTTCAAGATAAAAACTCCACCTCCATACATGCTGGAACTTGCAAAGGAGATTCAAAATGCCACCAAGGAGATTAACCTTATGATTACAAGCTTGAATAAGCTGAAGGTAAATAAATCGATAATCGCACACTGCCGTACTATTAGTGTGATAGAACATAATGCTGATGATATATACAGAAAAGCTGTAGGCGAGCTGTTAGAAACAACTGATGTTATTAATATTATAAAACTAAAAGACATCTACGAATCTCTAGAAGATGCTTCCGATAGGTGTCTTGATGTGGCTGACTCGATAGAAGACGTCGTTCTAAAATACACGTAGATTTTGTATGATTGGACTTGCGATAGGAGCTATAGTAGCGGCACTAGTTTTTGATTTCCTAAATGGGTTTCATGACGCAGCAAATTCTATTGCTACTATAGTTGGAACAAGAATCCTAAAACCGCTTCCTGCAGTTGGCATATCTGCCTTTGCCAATTTTGTAGGTCCGTTTCTCTTTGGTGTGGCAGTAGCCACTACGATAGGAAAAGGTCTCATTAACCCAGATTTTGTAACACTTAACATAATCATAGGAGCTTTGGCAGGTGCCATAGTTTGGGATATAATAACTTGGATTTTGGGACTGCCAACTTCAAGCAGTCATGCACTAGTTGGGGGAATAATCGGCGCTGGTTTGGCAGGTGCTGGGGCTAAAGCAATAATTTTTGGTGGCCTACAAACAGTAGTAAAAGGCATCGTAATCTCACCAATAGCAGGCTTGGTAACGGCATTTTTAATCGCACTATTGATAATGAGACTTTTTGCAAAAGCAAAACCGCACACGGTTAATTCTGTTTTTGGAAAACTTCAACTTGTATCCTCGACATATTTTTCATTAACGCATGGTGCCAACGATGGCCAAAAGACGATGGGCGTCATAGCACTTATTCTGTTGACGCAAGGTGTTATAACGAAATTTGAGATTCCGTACTATGTAATTTTGATGGCAGCAACAGCAATGAGTCTTGGCACATTCTTTGGTGGATGGAGAATAGTTAAGACAATGGCTCTGAAAATAACTAATCTCAGGCCATATCAAGGATTTTCTGCAGAAACAGGGGCAGCAACAATTCTTGCAACTCTGGCCTGGGCTGGAATTCCTGCAAGCACTACCCATGCAATTTCTGGGGGTATAATGGGTGTTGGTGCTGTCAGGAGATTGTCTGCCGTTAGGTGGGGAGTAGGAAAAAGAATAGTGTGGGCATGGATAATAACAATTCCTGCCAGTACAGCAGTATCTTTTGCAATCACATTGATAATAAACGGATTACATTAATCCAAAATGTCCAAGTAAAATACAAAAATGTTATAACATGTTATGGTTACACAAATTGGTAGTGGATTCTCTTGCAGATCAAAACAAACTAGCCTTTATGAGTTGTGTCGAGGTGGTTTTGATGCGAAGAGGAAATGCCAATTATCACTTGGTAATGGCCAAGCTTAACTCTCTTTATGGTTGTACAATAATAGATTGTTATGAACATGTAGAATATTTGCGAGATGTACTCAAAGAAGTGTATAAACATGATTACAATTTAGTTTTGGATGAAATTCAATTAGAATTACTGAAATTAGTTGATGTGGAACAAGAAATAGATAGATTTTTCAAAATTATGAAAGGCTAGTATTTTGCATTCGACAAGATACAAAAAGAAGCATACCACATGGATTATACAGCACCAGATTTCGCATAGTTTATCTTCTAGTTCAAGTAAGCAAAAAATCGATTTCCTTGAGGACACCAATTTGTAGCTTTGATGCAATGAATGGTATCCTTTGCCCCCAATGTGAATCCAAGTTGGACTCGGGGCAGCTTACAAAGGCAGATGTAGAGGCATCGATAAAACTAGTCCAACTATCACAAAAAATCCATCAAATTGAAAAATTCACGCTCAATTCTTGCCATGAATCCAATGGAAACTATGTTCTGTATCTTAGTAGTGTCGATATTATGACCATTAGAAAAAGCCGAGAACTTTACAGGATTTTACAAGGGGAATTTCCAGGCAAGATATGGCTTGTCGAAGAGAGATGCGACGACAAAAAATTCATCGAGGACATGTTCTTTCCAATCAAGATATTGGCAATCAGCCAATTGTGGGTCCCAGGGGGTGTGAGAAAGACCAAGGTTATAGTTTCAGGAAGAAAGACACCACGATTTCCAATTGATGTAGATAAAGTCATCGAAATATCAAAACATCTTAGAAAGATAGAACTAGTTGTGGAATTTGAGAGAAAGTGAGAAAGTTAATTGGATTTGAAAAGAACGCATAACATAGGTAGCATAAACGCCTCTGCTAAAGGCCAGAAGGTGATAGTAGGCGGGTGGGTAGAAGACCTTCGTGAACTGGGCAAGCTTACTTTTCTTACGTTAAGGGACGTTACAGGCGTTGCCCAAATAGTAGTGGTTGGAGAAGATGGCATCAAACAGGTAAAAGACCTGAACAGGCAAAGTGTAGTGCGAATCACAGGTATGGTTCAAGACACCAAATCCCGAGATTTTCCATTTGAAATAAAATCAGAAAAAATAGAAATCTTGTCGCGTGCAGTACATCCACTGCCAATTGATCCTATAGGGAGATTGGAAAGTAATATTGATAACAGACTGAACGCACGAGCACTTGATCTGAGAAATCAGAGAACGGCATCCATTTTCAAAATACGTCATCATGCATTACAATCAATACGCAAAACTCTGATTGATCTTGATTTTATCGAAGTAAACACGCCAAAAATAATCGGAAGTGCCAGTGAAGGTGGGGCAAACCTGTTTTCTTTAAAGTATTTTGACAAACAAGCATATCTTGCACAGAGCCCGCAGCTTTACAAAGAACAGCTAACAGTTGGCCTTGAAAGGGTTTTTGAGATTGCCTCATTTTATAGGGCAGAAAAATCTCACACTGTTAGACATCTTACTGAATTTACAAGTGTAGACATTGAAGCGGATTTCATGGATTATCTTGATGTATCTGAAGTTCTAGAAACGGTTGTAACAAATGTTTTTGAACACGTCGAAAAGAATTGTGTGGCAGAACAAAAGATACTTGAGATTGATGTAAAAAAACCCAAGACGCCGTTTGAAAGAATCACCTACAAACAGGCTATAGAAGAACTTGGCCGTGATGGAATTAGCCTAGAATATGGCGATGATTTACTTGATTCTCATTTGAGAAAACTTGGGGAGATACACCCTGGATTCTACTTTTTGATAGATTGGCCTATGAAACTGAAGCCTTTCTATATTCATGAAAAAGAGGAGGAGCCGTCACTGTCCAAATCATTTGATCTGCAATATGGGTATCTTGAACTGTCGTCTGGAGGCAGACGTTTGCATGATCCAAATAAGATTAGGGCAAGACTTGCTGAACAAGGACTAGACCCATCCCAATTTGAGGATCACCTAAAGGCGTTTGATTGGGGAATGCCTCCTCATTCTGGCTGGGGCTTGGGTCTTGACCGATTGATGTCTGTTTTGACCAAAATTGATAATGTACGGGAAGTGGTTCTCTACCCGCGAGACCCTGAAAGGCTATTTCCATAAAAAGATAAATCGGGATTTTACAATGGTTACTTGTGCAGCAATGCGACTTTTGCGGTTCAGATTTTGGCTATCACAAGTGTTATTTTTGTGATAAGCGCTGCTGCGACTCTTGCATGACAGATGACAAAACCCGCTGCAAGAAATGTTATGTCTCAAAACGTAAACTTGGCTGGAAGGTTTTCAAACGGAACAAGGTTATGCTTGGCTTTATTGCCTTTGTATGGGCCTATACTGTTTTTCCTGGACCATTAATCAAAGGAATTGATCCAGCCTTCTATTGGATTTGTTTTGGAGTGGCAGTTATGATAATGATTCCAATCTGTCTTGCAATGTTCTTTTGGTCAAGAGAACCTCCAGTATCTGATCTTAGGTAAGTTTTGAAATTACTTGCTGGGTAAATTCTTTGGTAGTTTTGTTTCCTCCAATGTCCTTTGTCTTTATTCCTGTACCGACAACACCATAGACAGCTTCCTCTATCTTTTTTGCTACAGCAAGTGACTTGGCATCGTTGTTTTTCATTGCTATCCATTCAAACATCATTTTTGCAGACAAGATAAACGAAGATGGGTTTGCAGCCTGTTTTCCGGCAATATCAAAGGCTGCACCATGCACGGGCTCAAATAAGGCAAAACTATCTCCTATGTTAGCTGCAGGTGCCATACCTAATCCGCCAACCACCTGGGCTGCCTCATCAGATAAAATATCGCCAAACAAGTTAGTTGTTACTATGACGTCAAAAGATTCTGGCTGTCTTATTAGGTTCATTGCACACGCATCTACGTACATTTGTTCAAATGTGATATTGCCAAAGTCTTTTGCCACCTGAGAACATGATCTTGCAAATAGGCCATCGGTTTTTCTCATGACATTTGACTTGTGAACACATGTCACTTTTTTCCTGTTTCTTTGGCTTGCAACCATGAATGCATATTTTGCAATACGTTTTGATGCATACTCAGATATGGTTCTTAGTGCAACTGCCGAATCTCCTATCTCAAACTCCATGCCAGTGTAGAGATCCTCTGTGTTTTCACGTACTATGACTAGATCGATATTCTCCTTAAGGGCAGGCATGTTTGGGTATGATCTTGCAGGTCTTATGTTGGCATAAAGATCTAGGGCTCTTCGTAGAAAGACAATGACATCTGCCGCACTCTCTCCTACCGGGGCTTTGAGGCAAGCGTCAGATCTTTTTATTGTATCAAGAGTTGAATCAGGAAGTGCCTTGCCTGTTTTTTTTAATGCACCGTCGCCAGCCTCAACTATGTTAACTTCTAACTTTAATCCAATCTTGTCATTTATCGCATGTAGTATATCTATTACAGACTCGGATAGTTCTGGACCGATGCCATCTCCGGTTATGAGTGCAATCTTGTACATCTAGTGTCCCAAGTTTTTTTGTTTGAGAATTTTTTTGAGCATTATTCTGTTTATGCCATCAATCATGGCTTGTACGCTTGTGATTACAATGTCTTCACCAATTGATTTTGCAGATGCCTGATTACCGTAAGCATCTTCAACCTTTATTGTTACTTCGCACAATGCCTCTGATCCGCCAGAAATTGAGTCAAGCTTGTATTCTTTTATTCTAACTTTTGAAATCTCGCCAGTAATCTTTTGTATTGCGTTAATTGAAGCATCTACTGGACCAACACCATAGTCTGTGCCTATGAAGTCTTTTCCCTCTATGTTTAACTTGACAAACGCATATGGCATGTTGCCAATTCCAGTGGATACGGAAAATCCGGTCAAATGAACTAGTCTTTTTAATCCCTCTTGGTGCATCACTTCGCCTGTGATTGAGAGCAACTCTACGTCTGTGACATGTTTTCCTTGATCTCCTAATTTTTTGACTCTTTCTAGTATCTCGTGGGCTTGTTCCTTTGATGGCTGGATACCGTATTCTTCCAGCATGGCAGAGACACCGTGTGCTCCTGCATGTTTTCCAACTTGGAACCAACGTGTTCTGCCCACAAGTTCTGGACTAATCGGCTCGTATGTTAGAGGATTGTTCAAGACACCATGTGTGTGAATTCCTGACTCGTGTCCAAAGGCATTTTCTCCAACTATTGCCTTGTTTGGTTGTACTTGGACTCCAACCACTTTTGAAACATATCTTGATGTTTCATAGAGAAGCTTGGAATTGATATTTGTCTCAAATTTATTATCAAACTGTAGACATTGTAGTGCCATGACAAACTCTTCAAGGGAGGCATTGCCTGCTCTCTCCCCTATCCCATTTATTGTAACATGAGCACACTGTGCCCCTGCTTGGATTCCAGATATTGCATTTGCTACAGCTAGACCAAAATCATTGTGGCAGTGAACACTGACCGGTAAATGGGTAGCATCTATGGCATCCCTAGTTATTGAAGCAATATACTGTGGGGTTGAATATCCTACTGTATCAGGTATGTCTATTCTGTCAGCTCCTGCCTCTGTGACTGCAACGAAAACTTTTTTGAGAAATTCTCTATCAGTTCTTGTTGCATCTTCAGCAGAAAATTCTACCTGTAAGCCAAGTGATTTTGCATATTCTACAGCTTCTATTGCTTTTGCAACTGCTTGCTCGCGAGTTAGATTGAGCTTGTATTTGAGATGAATGTCAGATGTAGCAATGAACGTGTGTATGTATTTTAATCCAGCAGCTACAGCTGCGTCAATATCTTTTTTCTCAGTTCTTGCTAGTCCGCAAATCTCTGCGCGTAGATTGGCATGAGCTATGTCTTTTACTGCCTTTTTCTCTCCCTCTGAAATTATTGGAAAGCCTGCCTCTATGGCATCCACTCCTAATTCATCCAATTTTTGTGCAATGGCAAGCTTTTGCTCTGGAGTTAGTGCAACTCCAGGTGTTTGTTCACCATCTCTTAACGTTGTATCAAAAATTCTAACTTTCATTGCTCATACCTCTCTCTAACGCACAAAGTCCAGTTCTTGTTATCTCAAGTATGCCATATCCTTTTATCAAATCTTCAAACGCATTAATTCTATCCGGCGTTGCTGTGATCTCTACTATAATAGATGATTTTCTCACGTCGTGTACATTGCATTTGAAAGCATTTGCAAGATCGGTTATTTCCATTATGTCTGAGGGTTTTGTGATTTTTATCTTCATTAATACCAATTCGCGGTAGATACTCTTTTTCTCATCTAATACTTTTACTTCAACCGTATCTATCATCTTGTCAAGCTGCTTGATTATCTGACTGAGTTGTTTCTCGTCAGCAGATGTTGTAAGTGTCATTCTTGAAAACTCGGGGTTCTCTGTCACTCCAACTGATATGCTGTCTATGTTATAATTTCTTGATCGGAATAAATGCGTGACCTTGAATAGCACTCCTGGTTTGTTTTCTACAAGTACGGAAATTATGGACCACATGTAAATTCACTATGATGGTAAGATCATATCCTTGAGAGGTGTTCCAGGTGCCACAAATGGCAAGACATCTTCTTGAGGGTCAATTGGTATGTCTATGACTGTTGCTACGTTACTCTTAAGTGCAGTTTGAACCGCCTTTCCAATTTCATCTAGGCTCTCTGCTCTTATGCCCTGAGCTCCATATGACTCGGCTAACTTTACATAATCTGGACAATTTTTGAGATCTATGCCAATCATACGTCGATCATAGAATGTTCGCTGCCACTGTGCAACCATTCCAAGTGAAAAATTGTTTAATAGAAATACAATCACAGGCAAGTCATCTAGCACTGACACCGCAAGCGAGTTCTCTGTCATGTTAAAGCTACCTTCTCCTGCAATGTCCACTACTGGAACATCTGGTTTGGCTGCCTTGGCTCCTATTGCAGCTGGAAACCCCCATCCCATTGTACCAAGACCAGTGGAACTAAAGAAAGTTCCAGGATGTATTACATCAAAAAATAATGATGCCCACATCTGATGTTGACCCACTTCAGTTGTCACAATTGATTGTGCAGGAAGCACTTCCCTTAATTTTCTTAGTACTTTTGCTGCACCTAGTGGATGTGGATGAAGCTTTAGGTTCTGTCTAAAGTATTCCCTTGTCTCATTTACTCGTTTTATCCATGGGCTGTCTCCTCCTCGCTTGATGGCTTTCTGGATTAGCATTTTTACCATTATTCTAAGAGATGCCTTGAGGTCTCCAACCACTGCTATGTGAGTTGTCTGATTCTTTCCTATTTCGGCTGGGTCCACATCCATATGTATTATCTTGAGATTCTTTTCAAATTCTTCAAATGTTCCTACGGATCTATCTGAAAACCTAGAGCCACATGCAAGTACACAATCTGCCTCAACCATTATTTTGTTAGCTTCTGCATGACCGTGCATTCCTATTGGTCCTAGGGAAAGTGGATGGTTTTCCGGAAATGCTCCTTTTCCTTTGAATGTTGTTACCACTGGAATCATTAGTAACTCTGCTATTGATTGAAGTTCTGCAAACGCACTAGAAATTATAACTCCGCCCCCTGCCAAAATGACTGGTCTTTCAGAAGAAAGTAGCATGTCTATGGCTCGCTCGATCTTTCCAATATCGGGGTCAACCCACGGATGGTATCCTCTTATTTTGACTTCTGATGGAAATGTCATCTCTGCTTCATTTTGTTGAACGTCTTTTGGAATATCGATTAGAACTGGGCCTGGTCTACCTGTGGCAGAAATGTAGAATGCTTTTTTTACTACTTCCGGAACTTCTGCCGCGGTCATTGGTTGAAATGCATATTTTACTATTGGATTTGTAATGCCAATTATGTCGCTTTCTTGAAAAGCGTCTCTTCCAATCATTTTTGTTGGAACTTGTCCAGTAATTGCTATCATTGGGGAGGAGTCAGCTTGTGCTGTTGCAATCCCTGTTACAATATTTGTTGCCCCTGGCCCTGAAGTTGCAAAGCATACTCCTGGCCTTCTACTTACTCTTCCAAAACCATCTGCCATATGTGATGCAGATTGCTCATGTCTGACAAGTATGTGCCTGATGTTACTTTTGTAGAGTTCATCATAAATTGGAAGATTTGCTCCTCCGGGTAGTCCGAAGACTATGTTTGCACCCTCTTTCTCTAGGGCAACCATTAAAGATCTAGCACCTGACATTTTTTCCATAATTTTTAACTCCAAATAATTTGCTGTAATCTACAGCAGAAGGTCGACTAGCAGCAGAATACCACAAATGCTTGCCGAGCCTCCTAACTTCATTTTAGTCTAGATTTTTTCATCTGATATAAGTTATAAATATTACTGGTAAAAATGAACAAATTGCTAAAAAGAACACGCTAGTACCAGCATGAATGTTTTGATATCATGAACAATCGCCCTCTTTATTTTCTATTATCCTGAAATTAATTCATCCCCTAACTGGGAGAATAAGATCACACTGGGTATTGAGCAGGGGAAAGCGCTATCATGTCATGGCAAAGCTAGACCCGGTAAAGATATCGTGGATAATCAGG
>JBOGQT010000093.1:0-1035 GCA_050749105.1 Nitrosotalea sp.
CAGTCTTTGGCAGGACTGGCCAGCATATACGCTAACGTACTCACGGCCTGGCCAAATAGCGGAGGAACATCAGAAACACATGAACTATCATACTTTGTCGGACTCTTGTAGGAAAAGCAAACTGCAGTATCACAAATTCGTCGGTGCTAGGACTAACTGTCATTTCAAAAACTCAAGGTTCTGTACTCATTATGGTTGCTAGCCTTGCTTCTTGCAAACAAAACGGTCTGCATCCTTTAAGAGTCATGTCTCCAAAAGTAAGTATGTGTGGCTCAAGGACTTGAGAAAAATAATTATCTTGTCATCATTGATTTTTGTTGCCTGTTTCTTGGGTGACTCACCAGCTCTTGCACAAGAAATTGAGCTTACAAATATTCAGACCAGTCCGACGCAGGTTCATGTTGGAGATTCTTTTGGAATTAATTCCACTGTAGTAAACAATTCTCCAGATACAATCTATTTTAACAGCGGTTGTCAGTCTCCGCTTTCGGCAACCTTTGACAAGAATGTGGTAATAGGTCAAGCAATGGGTTGTTTTGCAATATTCAATGCCGAGATCAAGTCAGGACAGAATGCTACAGTAGTTGGACCAGGATCAGCCAATTCGTATACTGCGACCTCGTCTGGCATTACAAATGCAAACATTACGTTTGCATATAAGACAGGAAATAAATCAGAAAATACCATTTCAAAAATTTTCACCTTTGACATATCGGGAAGAACACCTATCCCAGAATTTCCTTTCCTTTCAGTATTGATATTTACGGTAGCTACAATGTCAGCTATAGTGGTTATGGTTTCTATGAAAAATCATAATTTGTTCAAACTTTAGTTATTCCAAGTAGACTAAATTTTTTGACACCAGATAATTGCAGTAGCAAAGTAATCCTTTTAAATCACAACTTGGTCGGTAAAAATTGTGAATAGAAGATTTTTAGCTATCTCTTTTCTAGTCTCATTGTTAATAACTTCAAGTGTTGCCATTTCAGGGGCATTTGCCCAAAGTGCATCAACTGATAATGATGAGGTCAACCG
>JBOGQT010000094.1:0-17418 GCA_050749105.1 Nitrosotalea sp.
TTTCCTCAACGGGGTATAAATTTGAAAAAAACAAATTTCGTCCATTCTCACTCATTACAGAATTGAAATATCTAGTTCTACTAGCATTTGATAATTTGTCATATTTCAAAAGGCTATTTAAGCATTAATAAAGCACACAATACATAGCAATTAAAATGGAAAAGGCCGTTGTCGAACTTACAATAATTGGCAAGGATCACGAAGGAGTGGTTGCTAGTTTCACCAATTTGATTTTTCAAAATGGTGGAAACATTGAGAAGATAAATCAAAACGTCATCAAGGGACTGTTTGGAATGTACTTGGAAGCGTCCTTTATTAAAAAAATGGACATAAAAAAATTCAACCAGGAAGCAGAAAGGCTTGCAAAGAACCTGAAGATGGAAGTTAACATTCACTATGAGGTATCAAAGAGAAAGAAAGTTGCAGTCCTAGTGACAAAGGAGCCTCATTGTTTGGAGGCAATATTAGATGCAAGGACAAAAAATCAGCTCAAAGGGGAGATTGTTGTAATTGTAGGTACAGAAAATGCACTATCTGGACTTGCCAAGAAAGCAAAGATTCCCTTTGTACTTGTTAGCCAAAAAGATCAGTTGGGAGCTGAAGAGAAGATAATTTCTGTTGTAAAGAAATACAATGTTGATCTAATAGTTCTTGCAAGATACATGAGAATACTTTCTCCAAACTTTGTATGGAGATATCCAAATAGGGTGATCAACATACATCCGTCTCTACTGCCTGCATTTCCTGGAGCCTTTGCATATGTTCAAGCATATGAGCGAGGGGCAAAGATAGTTGGTTGTACTGCACACTATGTGACTGAAGACTTGGATCAAGGACCAATAATATTTCAGGACGCTTTTGCAATTGACGAAGATGAAACCCTTGAGACTCTGAAAAGAAAGGGCCAAAGACTAGAAGCAAGAACACTTCTTGAAGCAGTAAAGATGCACTTGGATGGAAGATTGGAAGTGTACTGGGGAAAAGTGCATGTCAAGTCAAGACGATCTAAATGATAGCAAGAGATCTCTCAAATCCGTACATACTTGATAGGATAAGAGAAAAACCTGTTGCTATAATACCTGTTGGGGCAATAGAGCAGCACGGGCCACATTTGCCAATATCAACTGACTCTGACATCATATCTTTCATAGCAAACAAGGTATCAGAAAAAACTGGCTTTCTTGTTTTGCCTACCATTGAATGCGGGGTCTCATTTGAACACCATCCCTTCTTCAACTTGAGTGTAAAGCCTGATACGCTGCAAAAATACATCGTTGAGATATGCACGTCACTTTGGAGAAATAAAATTAAAACAATAATAATAATAAATGGCCACCACGGCAACCAAAAGGCATTAAGGGATATTCCGTCAAAGGTGGCTAAAACTTGCGGAGTTGGGCCCAAGGTCTTTGTCTATTCCTACTGGCATTTTATGAAACAAAGATTTGATCATGCTGGATTTGTGGAGACATCTATCATGTGCGCCATATCAAAGCAAGTAAAGATGAGCAAGGCAGAAAAAGGGTTGATTGAAGAGAATTTGTCAAAAAAGGAGCTATATAGACTAGGCAGGATGGCAAACAGGTCCTTTATCTCAGTGACAAAAAATGGTGTGTGGGGAGATCCTACCAAATCTACTGCAAGGCAGGGAAGGAAGATTTTGGGTGAAGTAATTGGAGCTATCATAAAAGAGAGTCAAACTTGCCTTACCGGAAAAGGCCGAAAATTACACCAATGAAATTTTAATATATACCCTCGATAGAGTGGGTAATAAGTGAAATAAATGTCAGTTGATATGGCAGTAAAAGTACTCGATGAAAGCCTCAACAAGGTTGTTCTTATCAAGCTCAAAGGGGGCAAAGTGATAAGAGGAAACCTGCATGGCTTTGATCAGCACATGAACCTGCTACTTGATTCTTCAGAAGAGATCCCTACTGAAGGAGAGACAAGGACTCTAGGAACCATTGTAGTCAGAGGAGATAATGTAGTTATCATATCTCCACCTCCAAAGTGAGTGAATAATGACTAAAGGCACAACCTCCATGGGAGGATACACAAAGAAACACGTTCACATAAGATGTAGAAGATGTGGAAAGAACTCTTTGCATGTAAGACACAAAAAATGTGCCAGCTGTGGTTATCCAGAGGCAAGAATAAGAAAATACAATTGGATCAAATGGTATACGTAAATGGAAGAGATTGCACTCGTTTTTAGTTCGCTAGCGGGTGCGTGTACTGCAGTTGCTTTAGACAAGATTCCAAGACGAAAACACAAGCAAGTTGTTACAGTAAATTCTGCAATGGAAAACCAATTGCATTCCTTGACGATTGAAAAGGAAATTTTAACTAAAACAATTACAAGACTTTACAATGACGAGTCGATTATTTCAGGAACTCAGCATGACAGACTGCTTGTTAGATATCAGCACCAGCTTGGAGTAATATCTGCCAAGATAGAAAAGATAGAGATTGCAAGTAGGTATCCAGATCTTGGGCCGGTAGGGGACAGCCTGATAACTTTGATGGACAACAAGCTATCCAAGCTTGACCAAAGGTTGTATGAAATTTCTTCCAAAATGTCAGTAAATGTTTCACAACCTGCAGCACAGACCATAACACAACCTAATGTCCAGCCACAGCCTTCTCATGTCAAGCAACAAGAACAACCAAAACAAATAGTGCAGGAAAAACCAAGAATTGAAGAGCCGAAAGTTGAGACATGGTATGAGCCAGCAGAGATTCAAAAAGAAAAAACTCCAGAGCCAATGCCTCCAATTGAGATCCCCGTACCACAGCGACGCGTATCAGTTGAACTTAGCACACTAACAGAGATTCCAAGCAAGATGCCAGAGTTTCCAGTAGAATGGATAAAGCCTGCTCAGACACATGTTGAGATACCAGAAATCATCATAGAGCATACAAAGGAACTTGAGATACCACAGGCAATTGTTCCAGTGGAGCCTTCACCCCTTGTACCAAAACAAGAACATGTAATCGAATCTCCAAGACCAGAACATGTTGAGAAGAAAATCCAACTTCCGACACCAATGAAAATACCTGAAGAAGAAAAAATTGAAGATGACGATAAAGATTTAGATAAAATAAAAAACGAGATAATGAAAGCCCTCTCCAAACTAGAACAAGCAGAGGTGGAATAATTGACAGTAGATGATGCCATAAGGGCATTATCACCCCATGCGTTAAAGATGGTAAAGAACAATTATGTGATAGGTATGGGTAGCGGTAGGGCCGCAACTACCATAGTCAGATTGCTGTCTGCATATTTGAAGAAAAAGGGCTTTACTGTAAAAGCCATTCCTACATCACTACAAATCAAGATGGAAGCAGAAAAAGGCGGCATTGCAATAATTGAACCAGACCAGATTGGCAACATAGATCTTGTCTTTGACGGGGCTGATCAAATAGACGCAAAGGGGAACATGATAAAGGGTGGAGGTGGAGCGCTGTTACGGGAAAAAATTCTCATCAGCATGGCAAAAAAAGTAGTAATCATAGCTGATGAAACAAAATTTGTAAAAAAACTCAATCGTAGTGTACCAATAGAAGTTCATCCGTTTGCAAGAAACACTGCAGCAATACAGATTAAAAAATACGGAGGCAAGCCTCACATACGACTGCTTGACAGGGGATACCCGTTTGTAACAGAGAACGGCAACATAATACTTGACTGCGAGTTTGGTGAGATATCAAATCCCGGGGAACTTGCAGCAAAGATAATAGGAATTCCCGGCGTCATGGAAGTTGGAATATTTGTCAAGCCTGATGTAATCTACAAGGCAAAAGAGAACGGCAAGTTTGATATTTTATAGTGATGGCGGTTTTCTTTGGATGAATTTGCCAAACCCTGGTTTTTCTACAACTTGATAATCTTCGGCCACAACTGTTCCTCTAACTAGAGTTTTTACCGGCCAGCCTTTTAGTGTCCAGCCTTCGTATACCGTATAATCAGAAAATCCGTCAAGTGATTCCGTGCTTACTTTTTTTTCTGCCTTCATGTCAACTAGCACAATGTCTGCATCTGAGCCCTTTTGGATTATGCCTTTCTTTGGATACATTCCAAATATTTTTGCAGTATTCAGACTGGTAAGATGTGCAATATGCTGCAGTGTTATTCTATTTTTGTTTACACCTTCGCTTAGCAAGATTGGCAGCATTGTTCCCATGCCTGGGAATCCGGCAAGAGCATCCCATACGGTGTTTCCCCCAAGCTTGAGCTCAAGTCGGTTTGCCACATGGTCGGTGCCAATCGTATCAACAGTACCGCTTTTCACCTCTTGCCATATTCTTTCCGTATCTTTTAGCGACCGAATTGGAGGCATTACTTTTGCAAGATAGCCTTGCTGTGATTCGTATGACAAGGCCATATAGTGGGGACAGGTCTCTACAAAAATTTTAGTGCCGCTTTTTCTTTCCTTGGAGATTGCATCCATTGCGGCCTGCGAGCCAATATGTACAAAATATAGGTTACATCCTGTCTTTCTTGCCATCTGTGATGCAGTTGTAATTGCCCTGACTTCTGATTCTGCTGGCCTGCTTTCTGACCATGCACCAAGTCCATTTTTATTTTTGGCCTTTGCCTCACGTATGCCGCAAGAGCACATTGCATAGTCTTCGGCATGGATAAGAACAGTACATCCAAGCGAAGATGCATTAGTAATTACACGTTCTACAATTCTTGTATTGACCTCAACTTTTTCTTCAACTAGCATGTTTTGTCCTGGCTGCATATCCATGTAGACATGGCCTACTTCATCTCCCAAGTTCATGTACAACTTGAATGAGGTGATTCCTTTTTTTGTACAAAATTCCATCTCTTCAATCTGGCTTTCCCGAAGAATTGATGCATGTATTGAATAATCAATATAATGCGACCGTGCGCTCTCATCCAAGTGTGAATCAAGGTTTCTTTTGTAAGAACCACTTAGGCGTAACATTCGCATCATTGTAGTTACCCCCCCTACTGCTGCAACTTTGGATTCGGTCACTGCAGCCTGCTCTATTGGTGAATAAACTCCATAATGTACGTGAGGATCGATTACTCCAGGTAGTGCAACAAGTCCATGTCCATCAATTTTTGTGTCACACTGTGGGATGTCATTTGTCAGGCCAACTATTTTTCCTTCGTCTATTACAATATTTTTATCAACTATGCCATTTGGCAGAACAACATGCGAATTGAGAATTATCGCATCAAAAGTCATCGACAAGTTTGCTAAAATCCTAGTATTATTCTTTGAGTAAATGAATAAAAGCAGATACTATTCTTGATAACAAAAGGGCCGGTAGTCTAGTGGTAGTGATGCCGCGTTCGCAACGCGGATGTCGTGGGTTCAAATCCCACTCGGTCCACCATTCTGTGCTAAGAGATACTATTGCTATTTCTCTGGTTCGTCTGTAAATCAAGTGGTCCATCTGTAAATCAAGTGCGCCATACTGTAAGCACAAAAAACAATATACATCCATCACATCTAGTCCTAATGATGAAAGTATTCAATGGTAAATCGGCTGCAGAAGACTATATGTCAAGCCATACACTGACATTTTCCACGCCAGAGTTGACCCTGACAAGATTTGCTTTCTGGCTAAGCGACATGATCCCTGATCCTAAAAATCCCGGACAGCAGGTGCCAAGAATCATGGCGTTTGTAGAAGAGAAAGACTTTGCACCGGTAAATATTGTAGATGATGACAAGTTTGTTGCAACAGGGGCTGTTAAGACAATCAGTGGCGGCCTTTACGGAAGTGTCAGTACCGAGACTGGGCCAATCTCAAAATTCTGTTCTGAATGCGGCACAAAACTTTCGACAAATGCAAAGTTTTGTACAGAATGTGGCGCAACCCAAGATTGATTTAGATTTTGTTTCCGCACTTGGTACAAAACTTGGATGATGCTTTAACAGGAGAGCCACAAGAACTGCACGCGGGACCTGTCTGCTGAGTTTGTTTTGGCATCAAGGCTGGATCCGGTGGTGGCAGTACCCCTGGCGTTGAAAAGGCAGATGCTGCTGAGATGACAGATGGAGGACGACCAGCGCCTGGCAGAGTTGCAGCTGTTACGTGAGTGGCCTGCGAGCCTGCAAATCCCATTCCGCTTGGCATGGTACCTCCCGTTGCTGCTCCTGACTGGCCGCCTGCAATCTTGTCAAGGGATTTTTTTAATTCAAAGACAACTTTGACTGCGAGAAATTCTAGAGCCGAGTATGCAACAACATAATCTCCAAGTTTTTCAAAAAATTCTTTTTCAGATAATTTTCCTTGTTTATACATGCCATTAGTATCAAGAAATGATTCATAGTATCCTTGAGTATCGTTTAGTAGATTCTGCAGCTTGTCAAATAGAAGGGTAAGGGTATCTACTTCACCAAATGACATGTGTATTGTTTCCTTGACCGTTATTAATTATTTTAGATCGAAAAAATGAAGTGAGGTTTTTGTTTCTAGACTTTTTCAAGAGCCTTGTCTATCATTGTCTTATAAGACGACTTGGACGCTGCTCCCACCTGTTGTGCAACAACTTGGCCTTTACTGAACAGGGCCAATGTTGGTATGCTAAACACGTTATACCTTGATGCAAGTTCGTTGCTTTCGTCAACATTTACCTTCACAAAGTTGACCTTTCCTGCATATTCACCTGCAAGTTCTTCAACAACAGGACCGACCATTCTACATGGTCCGCACCATTCAGCCCAAAAATCTACAAACACAGGTATCGGGGAATTCATTACCTCGGTTTCCCAGTTTTTTTGGTTAACAGGTTTTGCTTTATCCATATTTTATAAAAGAGCAGAACCCTAAATATATTGAACGCTTTTTTACCAGCGACTTTTTAAACCATAATAGTTTCTGCCGTCTCCGCCGCCGTTACCATATCTTCGTCTTCCGTCATTTCTTCTATCGTCACGCCTTCTTCCCCAGTTCTGGGATCTGCCATAGCCACGTCTCTGTGGAACTTCCCTCTTTAGTGGATCTGGTATCTTTACCTCAATTCCAAGTTCTTTGTTTAGATCTCGCATGGTAACTTTGGTCTGACTTGATATTGCCTTGAAATCGCCAATTGAAGAATATGATACTAGTGTGATTGCCCTTCCCTTTGCGCCTGCCCTTGCAGTCCTTCCTATCCTGTGGAAATAGACCATGTCATGGTTTGGTACGTCATAGTTTACAACTAGTGCAACCTCTGGGACATCAATTCCCCTTGCTGCCACGTCTGTTGCAACAAGAATGTCTGCCTTTCCTTTTCTAAACATGTACATGGCCTTGTCTCGCCTAAACTGTGACATGTCACCTTGGATTGATACCACGCTGAGTTTGCTAGTCTTTTCAAGTTCATGGGCAACCCTTCTTGTTCTTTCCTTGGTGGAGCAAAATACAATTGTCTGTCCTGACGTGTTTTCTTTGATAAATTTCAAGAGATAGTCTGTCTTTTCCCTGTCTTTTATTACCAGAAAGGCCTGCTCTATTCCCTCACCGCTGAGGTCATCTGCATCTATAAAGATTCGCTGTGGATTTTTCAGATATTTTTCTGCCAGCATGAGAATTTCCGGTGGCATTGTTGCAGAGAACAGTGCAGTTATGTGGTTTTTTGGTACAAGGTCTAAGATAAATCGTATATCGTCAATGAATCCCATGTCAAGCATTGTGTCTGCCTCGTCTAGTATGACATACTTGACATGTTGCAGTTTCACAGAGCCTCGCTTTATGTGGTCTATTAGTCTGCCTGGAGTTGCAACAACAATCTCGACTCCCCTGTCAAGCTCATTGAACTGTACATTGATGCTTTGACCGCCATAGATTGTTACATATCTGATGCCAGAGTTTTTTGAAAATTTTTGAATCTCTCCTGTTATCTGCACTGCAAGCTCTCTTGTTGGTGCAAGTATGAGTGCCTGTATGCCTCCCTTTGGCACTATAGTCTGAATAATTGGCAATGAAAAGGCTGCAGTCTTTCCTGTTCCTGTATGCGCTTGTCCTATTACATCCTGGCCTGATAGCAACACTGGAATGGCAGCTGCCTGAATTGGAAACGCTTCATCAAAATGTATCTCACGTAACGCTGTCAATATTGGATTCTTTATCCCTAGTTCTTCAAATTTTGTCAAATTTATTTATCATCTTTTTTTATGTCATGACAGAGAAGTAGCTTATTAATTTCTGTCATTATTTTTGTTTAAGCTTTATAAACTGTCTCTATTAACTCTTTCCAAATTATTGAAAAAAAGTGCATTATTTTTTAAAATTGTATAACATGTCATAGAGAGACATGTTAGAGATTTTGACCAACAATTTCACATACATACTTAAATGACTTTTTTGCAGACTAGAGCCATGAGCAGTGAACTTCGCTTGAAAAAACTCAGAGGATCTGGTGGATACATCATGGCAACTGTTACTGACGAACAACAGGCAAAAGGAAATCTTGGTGGACCTGATCTGTTTTTGGCTCCAATTGGTCGCCTAGACTCTGAAAAAATTTCAAAATATTATTGCAACACTTGCGAGAAAGAATACGAGGGAACTCCCAAAGTAGAGTATGAAACTCCAAATGAAGTGGTGGCAGAAAACTTGGTTCTTTTGGAAAAGGGCCAGTACATGTGTAGCACCTGTGGATCTATTCTTGCTGAATACAGAAACTTTAGCAAACCTGACGAAAAGGCAGGTGTTGGAGCTGCCAAGCCTGACGTTTCCGCTCAAGCATCATACGTGTCTGCAAATCCTTCACCGCAACAGTCATTTCAAGATCCTCCAAGTGTTTCAGGAATCAAGACTTTCAATTCGGTTACCGGGCTTTCAGTATATGATTCTGAAGCAAGAAGAGTCGGGGTTGTAAAAGAGATTGGCATCCAACCAGGACAATCTGGCATAGTTCTTGTTGTGACAAAAAATGATGGTAATGATTCCACAATAAAGTGGGAAGAAATAGGAAAGATAGGTGAGATTGTTATTCTTGGTGGACAGATAACAGACAATGGTTTCAAGTGCTCCAAGTGTGGAAGTGTCAATAGTTCTGGCTCAAAGTTCTGTGAAAGTTGCGGTAATAAGATAAAGTAGCCTTGAGAAAACCAGCAAGATTTATCTTACGAGTTTAAAGGACAAAATATAATTGAAAAAAGGTGCCACATCAGGTTTTGCAAAAGACATCATAATTGTGGTAATTGGAATTGCGATAATATGGGTTGGATTGAGGGTAACATTTGGAACTGAAAATCCATTTTATGTAGTGTCCAGCGGAAGTATGGTTCCAAACCTAAATGTGTTTGATGTGATTGTTGTTAATGGAAATGTTCCTTTTGACCAACTCAAGCTTGGTGACATTATTGTTTTCCACGCGCCATCTGAAAACATTGTAATAGTTCATAGGGTTGCCGAGATAATTAACCAAAATCCACTCACAATAAGAACAAAGGGTGATGCAAACCCGGGCTCCATACCAGGAGTTGATTATCCGATAATGAAGGGTGACTATATCGGTAAGGTAGTGTATGTTGTTCCACAGATAGGATATGTGACAAGAATTCTTACTCCGCCAATTAACTATGTCATAATTGCCGTAATAGTTGCGATCATGATAGTAAAACAATTTGGCAAGCCAAAATCAGAAAGGGAAGGCGTTTCCTTAAGTGACAATCCTCCACCAAGCTCTGACAACCCAAGTGTGACAAGCAACCAAGTTGGCAAGGAATACTCAGGCCTGGACAAGGAATATTCTGGTTTGGACAAGGAACCTGAAAAGAAAGATTAGAGCTGTTTTCGTGCGCTTATCTTAAAGACCCTTTGGAAATAATCTGACATCTCTGGATAAGGCTGTTCATTCTCTTTTACGTTTGCAAGACTTTTTGCAAGTTGTTTTTTGTACTCTAGTTGCATCTGTCTTGCAATCTGGATTCTTTGTGCTTGTGGCGAGCCTGCTCCGTGCATGGACTCTGTTAGATATCCTACAGCATTTCTTCCAAGTGTCATGTTCTCTATCAACCTCAAGATTCGCATTCTATTTTCAACATCAACTCCCTTGCGGCCCTTTAGGTATTTTTTTAGTATGGGGCCTGTCTCTGGGTTTCTAAAGTCTTTTTCAGAGGGGAGTGTAACCATGAGTCCTCCAGCAATGTCCTGTGCAAGTCTTCCTATCTCATATGGAAATCTTGTGACATTGTGCTTGCATACGTTTGCCAACATATCGTCATTTAGCCAGTTGCCAGACTTGGTGCGATGTGCTTGATATGAAGACGCTACACCTGCTGCATATATTGTCTCGTTGAGGTGAGTCATCTCCACTAGCTTGTCCTTGATGTGAGATACGTTTGGAATTCCGTTGTAATCGGCAATTGCTGCAGATGCTCCAATCAATACGTCTCCAAGACCTGTCTTACAGACATAGCTTCTTCTATGATAGCAGGTAAATCTCTCTACCAGCATAGACGCAAACTCGTATTCTCCGTTCATAAAGACATATTCCCATGGAACAAAAACATTGTCAAAAATTATCATTGCCTCTTGGCCTGAAAATTTAGAGTTACCAGAATCAATGTCTCCTTCCTCCATGCTTCGCGTATCACATGACTGTCGTCCATAGATGTATGTTATTCCAGGTGCATCTGCTGGTACTGCACCTACCACTGCATAGTCTTGGTCCTGGTCTTGCAGTCTCATTGTTGGCATGAACAGTATCCAGTGCGAGTTGATACAGCCAGTCTGGTGTGCCTTGGCACCCTTTACAATTATCCCCTTGTCATTTTTTTCAACAATATGCAAAAAGACATCTGGATCTTCTTGTTCATATGGAGCCTTGCTTCTGTCTCCCTTGGGGTCTGTCATGGCACCCCCAATTACGAAATTTTCTTTTTGAATCATCTTGATAAATTCAACTAGTCTCTTGTGATAGCTTGTCTGGTGTTTCTCATCAATCTCAAAAGTTACAGAATATAACGAGTTTAGTGCATCCATACCTACACATCTTTGAAAGCATGTTCCCGTGAGCTGACCCAACTTTCGCTGCATCTTATTTTGATTTACCAAGTCATCTGCACCCTCTACAATGTGCAAAAATCTGTTTACTTGAAGACCTGTCAGCGAAGACTTTGCAGTTGCAAGCTCCTCTTGGTTTACTGCCAAGTCATAAGTCTCTGCAACAGCATTAATCGAGGGACGAATCATGGGATGGTCCACAGGCTCTTTTACAAGTTCGCCAAAAAGGTAAACTTTCATCGGTCTGCCCCTGAGACTTTGTATATACTCGGCCCCTGTCTTAATTGGCATATCTGCTATACCCTCTCAAAGTAATATAAATATTATAACAAAAGTGCTTTGGTCTAGGCAAGACCAATTCTTACATCAACTACTTTACAACCCTTGCCTTTTTCAAATACAAGCACTGGATTGAGATCAAGCTCCTTTATCTCTTCAAAATCAGTTACAAGCTGGGAAATTTTCTGGATGCACTCGGATAATTTTTGTATGTCTGATGGCTTTTCACCCCTTACTCCCTGCAACAACTTGTTTGTCTTGATAAGAGATATCATATCATTTGCTTCAAAATTAGTAGTTGGTGTAATTCTAAAAGTGACATCTTTGAGAACCTCGACATAGATTCCTCCCATTCCAAACATCACAACAGGCCCAAACCCCGGCTCTTGTTTTGAGCCAACAATTGTTTCCTTTCCTCCCTTGACCATTTCTTGGACCAAGACTCCCTTGATTGTTGCTTTCTTGTCGTATCTTTTTGCATTCTTGATTATCTCCCTAAATGCTGTCTTTACTTCTTGTGCAGTCTTCAGTCCAACCTTTACTCCACCTGCATCAGACTTGTGAATTATTTGCGGTGATGCAATCTTCATTACAACTGGATATTTTATCTTCTTTGCAGCCAAGACAGCTTCTTTTTCTTTTGTGGCCAGAATGCTTTTTGGAAGCGGGACGCCATATGCCTTGAGCACTTCTTGTCCCTCCTCTTCTAGCAGGTTCTTTCGTCCATCTTGTCTTACCTTGGCAAATATTTGTGCCACCTTTTTCTTGTTTACTTTGAACTGTTGTACCTTACCCTCTGGAGACTGGGACCATTGTGTAAATCGCAGCATCGCCTTTAGAGCCCGAATGGCACTTTCTGCATACTTGTAATGCGGAATTCCTCCATCGGCAAGTATCTCCTTGTTTTTTATTCCCTCATCAAGGCCCATAAGGCTTGCAAGTATGGTTTTGTCATGTTTCTTTGATGATTCCACTATAACCTCGGCTAGCTTGTTGTAATCTAGCGTTGCAGAAGGGGTGCACATTGCAATTACAGAGCCGACATTTTTGTGGGCAAGGACCAAATTTAGCACGTGATCAAATCTGTTAAAATCTGCATCACCAACAATATCAACGGGATTTCTTGATGTCCCCCACGGCGGAATTACTGCGTTAATCTGTGACCTAATGTCCTCTATGTTTGCCATCTTTATGCCAAGCTTTGAACATGCATCTGTTGATATGATTGCAGGCCCTCCTGCGTTTGACACTATTACTAGATCTCCTTTTGTTGGCAATGGTTGCTTTGAAAATGCCGTTGCATAATCGAAGAGCTCCTCCATTGTATCAACTCTGATTGCACCTGCCTGTGTAAGCAGTGCATCATAGATCTCGTCAGAACCCATGAGTGCACCGGTGTGCGACATGGCAGCCTTTGCACCCTCGGGACTTCGGCCTGATTTTAAAACAAGGACTGGTTTTTTTGCATGTCCAAGTCTTGTTATCTGCTTGCAGACCTTGAGAAACTCTCGTCCGTTTGTCATGTCTTCAAGATACATGACGATAACCTTGGTCTGCTCATGTTCTGCTAACATCTTGAGCATGTCGACCTCATTGAGGTCTACCTTGTTTCCCATGCTAATTACAGCTGAAAATCCAATACCCTGTGCACTTGCATCTTCGACCAATGCTGCACAGATTGCACCGCTTTGCGAGACAAGTGCTATACCTCCAGACTTGGGTGTTACCTTGAGAAAAGTAGAATTCATCATTGTCTGCGGTGCCAGGTTCATTACGCCAAGACAATTAGGTCCAATTATTCTGATATTGTATTGTTTTGAGATCTCTGCCAACCTTTTTTCAAGCTTTGCGCCCTCCTCGTCTACCTCTTTAAAGCCTGCAGTGATTACTATGGCTCCCTTGATTCCCTTTTTTCCGCACTCTTCAAGAACAAAGGGGACAACATCATTTTTTGTAACGACCACTGCAAGATCGATATGTTCCTGGACATCTAGAACGCTCTTGTAGGCCTTTTTATCAAAGACCGTTTCTCTAGTAGGGCTGATTGGAAATATAGTTCCGGTATAACCCTTGAGAATGTTTGATGTGATTGCCCGGCCTACACTGCCTTCCTTGTCTGATGCGCCAATTATGGCAATTGATTTTGGAGAAAGAAAGAAAGAATCTGTCATTTTAACGAGATGGTTTCAAGGTTTTATGTATAATAAGGTTCTGTGCTAATGCCCTGAGTTTAGAAAACGCTCTTGATTTTAGCTTCCAAGCATCTTTCCTGCCAAGTTTTCCTTCCTTGGAATCCAGGTTATCTTTAGATTCTTGTATTTTCCAATCAGCGCCCAGGCTTCCATTGCAAGTGTTCTCAGCTGGCTGTTGTTTATTGCAAACTCGTGGTTTAGCTGCGATACTGTATTTTTGGAATCGCTGTATATTATTACCTCTTCAGGAAAATTTACATATTTTTTCAGGACTGCAATTATTGCCTTGTACTCTGCTTGGTTGTTGGTTATCTCCGGCTCCTTTTCGTAGAAAGACTCGCCTGTCTCCTTTACAAAAAATCCAAAACCTGCATCAGGGCCGCCAGAACCGTCGACAAATATGCTAAGTGTCATCATTGTACAACCTCATCAGTTTGGCACTCAAGTTCACTGTAGCCATGTAGATGCAAGTCGATATGGATTGCGATACAATAGACGAGAGATATGCGGGATAAGAGTCAGTCAGCAAATAATATTGTAAAGACCATCTCGATATTGTATATATCACCTCACCTATTCCCAGCGATGATATTATTTTGACAAGATCTCTTTTCATGACCTGTTTGTCAACACGACCGGATTCTAGCGTGTACTTTTTTTTGTTGTCAAAATAAAACAGGGAGCCAAAAGTTGTAAAATACACTACATAATCGACAACAAGAGTCAGTGTTACGTTTACATAGTTTTGCTGGCTTGACATGGACTGGGATGCAATAGCAGAGATTGCAATTGACGCGGCAAAGCCAAGCAAGATGTTTTTGTTAAGCTTAAGATATTCCGTATATTGCTGCTTCACAAGTTTTCTTTGTTCTTGCTACAAATAAACTGAATCTATTCCAGCGTTATTTTCAAAAGTATCAAGATTCCTGCAAGCTCTGCGGCATAGACAGCTAAAAGATATGGCAAAAGAGCCGCTGCGTAAAGTTCCATCATTGAGAAATATGCGTAGACTGTGATGACATTATGTAAAAAGAGCAGGCCTGCAAAAAATATCATTCCCAATGGAAGCTGGGCCTTTGTCTTTGAGTAAATTTTTCCAAAGACTCCCATAAGGATGCCCAACACTACCATGTTGGCGCCAGAAACAATCGTGCTTGCAGTCATTATTAGTTCCATCTGGAAAAATTTCACCTTGCAAAGCTTATTTACTTTTTTCCAATTTGGTTACAATTTCGTCAAATGCTTCCAAGTTAACCTCAAGAAAAGTCGAGATAAAGTAGGTTGCGCCATACTTGTCTCCCACACGTGCTATGAGGTTGTTTTTTTCAAGCACCCCTATGTGGTGCTGGATTGCCTTGTAGTCAAGATCAAGTTCCTTTGCCAGTTGATTGGCATTGAGCGGTTTTTCACGTATGACAGAGATGAGCCTCATTCGGTTCAGGCCGCCTTTTGAGCCCATAAATACAAACCAGAGCAGGCGCTTTGCATATGGGTCTGCAGGCATTGTATGCCTTGCCGTTATACTATCTAATTAAAACATCCCAATGCTTTGTTTTTTTAATAATTGCTACGTGATAGTTTACCAGAATGTCACATTTGTAAAGTGGATTAATGGCCCGCAATGTCCACAGGTTGGAAAAGGAGGAATCATCAGATTGCCAAAATTGAATGCAACATCAACAAACTGATAAATTGGATAAAATCATAACTGAACCTGATGTTAAATTATGACTATCCTCTGTATAGGCCACCGTCAGAAGGCAACTCGCTTATTTTTCAGGTAACACTTGGATGCTCGTTTAACAAATGCTCGTACTGCAACATGTATCGAACAAAGCAATACCAGGAAAAGCCATGGGATGAGATAAAGATGGAGATAGACCTGGCTGCAAAACACATGCCAGACAGCAGGAGAATATTTCTTGCAGACGGGGATGCATTGAACCTGTCAACAGAGAGAATGATTCAGATCTTGGATTACATACGCGTCAAGTTTCCAAACCTTGAGAGGATATCGTGCTATGCAATGCCAAAAAACATTTTGGAGAAATCTACGGAAGACTTGACAAAACTTTATGATGCAGGACTGGGAATGTTTTACATCGGTATAGAGACAGGCTCTGATACCATACTGAAAAAAATAACTAAAGGTGCAACAAGCCAAACCATAATAAAATCATGTCAAAAGGCAAAGGACTCTGGATATACCATATCATGCATGGTGATTCTGGGCCTTGGCGGAAAGAGTTACTCAAAACAACACATCGAAGACACTGCAAAGATTCTGAGCGTTACCGCTCCTGACTATGTGGGGGCCCTAACCCTGCATCTGGAAGATGGTATCAGGGAAGAATTTCTGACCAAGTTCAAGGAACCTTTCTTGCCAATAGATGACTCGGATGCACTCGATGAGCTTGAGACACTTGTAAGCAAGATGGAACCTGATACCCCGGTTGTATTTCGTGCCAACCATGGGTCTAACGCATATCCAATTGGTGGAACTTTTCCGCAAGAGAAACAACAGATGCTGCAAAAAATTTCATACCTTCGGCAACATCCCGAACTATGCAGACCCGCAGGCTTTAGGGGATTCTAAAGTATACAGGAGTTTAACAGCCGGCGCAGTTGTGAATGCAGTTTGCCAAAAATGCCAGTGCATATGTTATCAAATCTAGCATGTCATCATTAAATCATTGACATATAAAAAATTAATGTGTGGTTTAGATGTAATTGGTTTTTAGCTTGTGTTGGTTACCGTAAAGTGGTTTACCGAGATGTGGCCCCACTCATCATCTCCCACCACTGTATACACTCCAGGTACAAGTGGCTGGAACCTGTGGTTTTGGTAATATCCGTTAAACGCAACGTGATACTGCATGGTAACTGGATAGTTGGTAGCGTTGTAAGTCTCAATTGTTGCCTGGGTGCTGGAAGGCTCAAAGACATAATCCACTATGCCGATTGTCTTGCATAGGTATATGCCACTATGATACAGTGGTAGCTTGTTACCTTGGGTCATGTTATCAACAGTATAGTCACCTTGCAAAAGTGCCATTCCAAACGGCAAGTGGAAAAGACATGGTAGTAGGCTCCATTTTTTCAGTGGCCAGTTATGTTCCGGGTTTATAGTCAGTGCGTGTGTAGCAGTATTGGCAAGTGAAATGTCCATGCCAATTCCCTGTCCTGTCCTTAATTGTGTAGAGTTCATGGAGACATTAAGCAAGAGCATTGATTCTGGATAATTTGCGGTGTTTGGTTGTACTGTGTTAAACGAATGCATCGTAAACATCAATACAATGCCAAGTGTAACAACAGATCCAATGCCTGCTGCTGTAATTATAGAAAGATGTAACGGTTTCATTTCCATGCACCCAATTTTTGTTTTGCAAGACCCCTGCTAGATGCTATGGTATAAAAAACTAAAAACGATACAATGCTTGCAGCAAGCACAAGCCCTGATGCTGGAAACTCTGGCACAGGAGTTGTGATTCCACTGGTCTGCGTAATCACAAAGCCGTTGATTCTTGAGCTTGCCGTTATGCCCAGATTGCCTGCAGAGGCAGTAATTGGCACCTTGAACTGGAGAGCAAAGTTTCCATTTTGGTCAGCCTGTACGGTTCGAATCAAAAGCAGATCTCCCTTTGCGTCCTTTACCTGTATTGCAACAAGCTGCCCAGGTGTTCCGTCAATGACAGAGCCGCTGAGATTTACCGTATCCCCAGGACCATAGGAGGTTTTGGGTGTGTTAATAGTAATTGATTCGTTATCTAGCTGTGCATGGGAACTTGGCATGCCAAGGGCTAGCAATGGTAGCGCTACAACTGCAAGCAACATAACTGCCTGCAGTTTGCTTTTCCTACAAGAGTCCGACAAAGTATGATAGTTCATGTGTTTCTGATGTTCCTCCGCTATTTGGCCAGGCCGTGAGTACGTTAGCGTATATGCTGGCCAGTCCTGCCAAAGACTG
>JBOGQT010000095.1:0-30488 GCA_050749105.1 Nitrosotalea sp.
TGTCTGGAAACCAAGTAACACAGACAAAAACTCTGCTACATCAAAGCATATCAATTGCAAAAAAATCCGGCATACCAAAACATACCATAACAGTAGATCCAGCAATCGGGTTTTTTAGAAAAAATGCAAAAGGAATTTTTTCCACCAAAATAAATTCCGACTGGCTCAAAAGGGATATTACCATAATTCAAAATCTCAAATCAATCAAGCTTGGATATCCTCTGTTAATTTCTGTATCAAGAAAATCTTTCATAGGACTTTTACTGAATCAAAAAGATCCTGACAAGAGACTTGCCGGTTCGCTTGCAGCAGAAACAATCGCAGTTCTAAACGGAGCTGATATAATCAGAACACATAATGTCAAGGCAACTCATGACGCAATACAAATTGCACAAAATCTAAATAACTTCAAGAAAGGCTTATAACAGATTTCCAATCTAATCAAGAAGGTTTCATTGGATATAAGGGAAGGACTGACTTTTGACGATGTGCTCCTTGTTCCCAAACGCTCTAGTGTAATTACCAGATCTCAAACTAGTCTACAGACAAAACTTTCACGCAATATCTCACTTAACATTCCTATTATCAGTGCCAACATGGATACGGTCACAGAATCTGCAATGGCAGTAGCAATGGCAAGAGAAGGCGGCATAGGAATCATTCACAGGTTTCTTACCATATCAGAACAAGTCACCGAAGTACTCAAAGTCAAACGCTCAGGCAGCATCTTGATTGAAAATCCGTATACCATAGGCCCCAACCAGACTGTCCGTGAAGCAATTGAATACATGAGAGAAAAAGGCGTCTCAGGGTTGCTTGTAACAGAACCCCAGGGAAAACTGGTGGGTATATTGACAAGAAGGGACATTACAATGCTGGAATCTGCAGACGAGAAAAAACAAGTAAGTGAAGTAATGACAAGCGATGTTGTCACTGCCAAGTCGGGAGTAAGCGTACAAGAAGCCCGGGATCTTCTCAGGAAGAATTGCATCGAAAAATTGCCGCTTTTAGACGAACGAGGAAACGTAAAGGGATTGATAACAAGCAAGGATATCATACATGTAGGAAATTATCCAAATGCATCCAAGGACAAGAAGGGAAGACCCTTGGTTGGTGCAGCAGTAGGAGTCAAGGGAGACTTTATGGAAAGAACCGAGGCTCTACTTGATGCTGGTACTGATGTTATAGTAGTTGATATTGCCCATGGCCACAGTGATAACGCAATAAACGCTGTACGATTAATCAAGAAAGCATTTCCAAACTGTGAACTTATTGCAGGAAACGTCGCAACTGCACAGGGAGCTGAAGACCTGATAAAGGCAGGAGTTGACGCAGTTAAGGTAGGGGTAGGCTCTGGCTCAATTTGTATCACAAGGGTGATTACAGGTTCTGGTGTGCCACAACTTACAGCTGTTGTGGACTGCGCACAGGTTGGCAAGAAATATGACATTCCAATAATTTCAGACGGCGGGGTCAGAAACTCTGGAGACGCAACAAAGGCACTGGCAGCTGGAGCGTCCACTGTTATGGCAGGAAGCTTGCTTGGGGGAACTGATGAAAGCCCAGGCTCGTATGTCATGAAAAATGGCAAACGATACAAGATTTATCGAGGAATGGCCTCTTTTTATGCCTCACTTGGAAGAAAGACAAAGGAAATGGGTACAACAGCAATAAGCGAGGATCTTAACGATTATGTTGCAGAAGGCGTCGAGGCGATGGTTCCATACAAGGGAACAGTTGTTGATATAATAAAACAACTTACTGGTGGCATACGTTCTGGTCTTAGCTATTGCGGTGCAAACACTATACCACAAATGCAACAAAATGCAGAATTTATAAAAATGTCAACTGCTGGATATGCAGAAAGCCAGCCTCATGACGTAGAACTGATGTAACTCTGTTTTTCGATCCAGTTCACTTTTAAATATGGTTGAATTTTAGTTTCAACTAGTGCTAACAAAAAAGACTGTAATAGGAATTTGTATAGGGTCGCTAGGCATTGCGTTGGGATCTTTTTTCTTGGTCCAATCTATAATATCTAATGCTAATCCAGTTAACGATACTGTCGATATTGGTAAAAGCGATGTGTTCCAATTTGATGCACAAAAGCACTTTCACGAAGTACTCAATGTAACAGGAAGTTATTTTCACGTGACTCTAAAAACACCGTCTAATGGATTGCAGGTAGACCAAGATTTTCAAAATCAGACAAGCTTTGACTGGGTAAGCCTTGCGGATGGAAAGCACTTTATCAATATAACAAATACAGGTAGCTCTACATTACACGTTACCGGAGTTCTACAGGCCGTCCCGAACCCATTGATCTTTGCATCCCACATAATAGTGATATCATCCGGAATTCTAATTATAGGAGTCAGTGCAGCTTTTTCAGTAAGAAAACCCAGGGGCTTTTAGCTAATCTCTGCTCTTGGGTACGAGCCTAGAATTTTTAGAAAAACTGTATTTGGTTTTATTTTTTCAAGAGCATCCTGTATGTTTTTGTCGTCCTGGTTTCCCTCAAAATCAACGTAAAAATTGTACTCCCATGGTGTAGCTTTTGTCGGACGAGACTCAATTTTTGTAAGATTTATCATATTTGCATGAAACTTTTCAAGTATACTATAGAGCGCGCCTGGAACGTGTTTTATTGAAAAAATAATAGATGTCTTGTCTTTTGTTGTTCTGTCTTGTTTTGCCTTTGAAAGGACTAGAAATCTAGTATAGTTGTTGAAATTGTCCTCTATGCCTTCCTTTATGATTGGTACCTTGTATATCTCAGAGGCTCTTCTGCTTGCTATGCATGCCATGTTCTCCTTTTTTAGCTCAAGAAGAATCTTGACACTTCCTGCGGTATCATAGGTAGGTATGGACTTGAAATGATGGTCCTGAATAAATTTTCTGCACTGCCCTAGTGCCTGTGGATGAGAATACACTGTATCTATTTTTTCCAGGCCATCAAACCCAATAAGACAGTGTCTTATCCTATGGTAAATCTCTCCTGTGGCATGAAGCTTGGTTGTCAATAACAAATCATAGCTCTCTCCTACGCTACCTTCTAGCGAGTTCTCAACGGGCAATACTGTACAGTCAGACTTGGAACTCTCTGTAGATTCCAAGGCCTCGTGAAATGTTGGATATGGTACAGTCTCAACTAAATCCTTGAAAAAGGCAATTGCGGCAGCTTCACTATAAGCCCCGCGTTCTCCTTGAAATGCCACTTTGAGCATATTTTTAATTGGAATTGAATTTTATAAAATCGCTGTTTCCAAATTTAGTCGACAGCTTTCTCTCTTCAATATATGAGCAATCTACGCATTTTACGCTGCTACCCATAGATACTATGCTACCGGCACATTTGTTGCACTTTGAAAACAAGACCCCAAGTTCCGGTTCGCTAATTGTTACATGAATTACACCATTTAGCAAATTGAGCACCTTGGCAGTCGCAATGTCGCCCACTCTTACAAGAATTCTCTTCTTTGCACCTCTTGCCTGGCAAATGACCTCGAGACCAGAATGGGTAGGTTTGCCATTTATGTATAAAACGTTTATCGCAAACATGTTATTCATTAGCGCCGATACATTTCCTAATATGACATCGCCAGATTTTGGTACTGCTGCTTTTTTGAGCTCGTTAATTTTAGCCACCCGATTCGTCTTATCAAATTCAGGTGTGCCTACTACCATAGATCTTATGGAATGTCCATCATCAAATGTATTCTGACCAGTCTCAAATTCTTCAATTATTGCAATCTTATCTCCAGGAAGAGCCTGCTTGCTAGACAATGCGTGAATTGAGTTTTTGATGATTATAATTGTTTACGCTATATCTTGGGTCTATTTGATTCAAATTACAGCCAGTGAGGAATCTGAAAAATACTATCCACACTTTCCTTTTTTAACACCTTGACAAGCGCATTGGCCTGAGGGGTAGACAATACGGGCTTGTGGAAATGATTGTCAGTTGAAATTCTCGGGCAAGCCACTTGTATGAAGGCGTCTATTCCTTTCAAATTTCGAAGCTTGTCATCTGTTATGTCAGTCAAAGCAAAGAGCTGGACTTTTTTCCCAAGACCTTCCAATTCTTTTTTGAATTTGAGAGCAGTTATTTTTGAGAACTGTCCTTCCTTTAGGCCTACAATTATTCCAAACATTTCGGCCTCGGCTGCCTTGTAAACTGCAAGTATTGACTTTTTTTGAAGCGTCTGGGCAAACTCTGTTACTTCTCTTATCTCATTAAAGTATGGATCAAGAACATATGTGGGCTTGTTTGTTGATAGCGCAACTCCGGCTGCGTGAAAATTGCTTTGGCCCAAGAACAAATTGGCATCTACACTATCTCTTGTCTCAATTACTGGATAAAACTCACAACCAAAAACCTGTCCGTCGTTTAGCTGTCCCTTTCCTTTTCCAATCTTGACATTGACTCCGCCTTCCTCAAGTATGCTTTTTACCTTGTTAATCTCGTGCAGATGCTGGCTATCTGTTACAAGTGATATTGTTTTTCCTCTAAATTCTTCGGCACATTTTCTTGTAATGTTCTCAAATGAAATGTTGTCAAACGCATCGACAAGAACTATGTTATCTCCAAAACTTGTGGAATTTATGGTATGTCCAATGTGAAAGAGAATTTCTGCCCCAAGTACTTTGGCCCCGTTTGTATTCATATCGCATGTTCCAAAACAACTGTCTGCAAGAACATATGCCGGAATGCCAAATCTTTCCATTATTCTGGAAGCAGTCTCCTGTATCTTCGGCAAAATTCCATCAGGTCCGTTCAAAGCTACCGATACAGGCGTTCTTCTTTGAATCTCATCGAAGATCGTTTTTTCGTCTATTACTATCAAACGCTATCCGAGATTGTTTTTTTAATTTAAACCAAACGAACCCACATAATATTTAATATCGTAGCTAATCAAAACAAACGATGCCAATAGCGTTTGTATTGCTTAATGCAGAACTAGGAAAAGAAAATGAGTTGCTCAATCAGGTAAGATCAATTGAGCACGTCAAATACGTGTATGTTCTTTACGGTGCTTATGACCTTGTGGTTAAGATAGAGGCGCCAGACACTGAGACCCTCAAAAAGACCATATCAAACCAGATAAGGCAACTCAAAAATGTGCGTTCCACTCTTACAATGACTGTCATAGAATGAAACAAAGCGTTTTGCACATTGGTTTTGATGATACTGATTCCAGAAATGGAATGTGCACCACATTTCTTGCCTACAAAATTGTTGAGCGCCTGCGAAAGGAGAAGGTCAAGTTTCTTGACTATCCATATCTGATAAGATTCAACCCAAATATTCCATGGAAGACACGAGGAAATGGGGCAGTAGCACTAAAGATCCAAACCCAAAATCCACACCTAATCAAGAAAAGCATAACCAATTTTATCAAAAAATACTCTGCAATACACGAGGGGGCAAACCCAGGTCTTGTTTTTTATGAAAGCAACAAAATTCCAAAGGAATTCTCTGAGTTTGGCAAGATGGCGCTGTATACACTTGTAAACAGAAACAAGGCAAAGAAATTTGCAGCACAAAACAAGATTGAGACCTTTCATATGGGAAATGGCCAGGGGTTGGTGGGTGCAATAGGTGCTATAGGCTATGACTTTGATGATTATACATTTGAACTAATATCATATAGACACAAATCAAATTTTGGCAAGAAGAGGTTGATCCTCAAAGATAGCGTAAAGAAGATGCAGAATATGACATCTCCCAAGACGTTTAACAGCTATGACGATACCAAAGATAGAATCCTTATCGCACCGCACGGCCCCGATCCAGTATTTTTTGGAGTACGCGGCGAAGATGTACAATCTGTTGTTAGAGGAGCATCTCTTGTCAAATCTCCAGAAAAATTCTCCGGATACATGGTTTTCCGCTCAAATCAAGGAACAGGCGATCATTTACAAAACAAGCTGGATCTTGAAGACCTAAGACCATTCTCTTCTGGGTATGTATTGGGTCACGTATCTAAAATGCCCAAAACCAAACTTGGCGGACATGTAATGTTTACAATTTCCACGTCTGGTAAAAATGCAAACTGTGCAGTTTACAAACCAACAAGACTCACAAACATCGCATCAAATTTGATCAAGGGCGACCTGATAAGAATTGGTGGAGGAGTAAGAAAGGCCTCCAAAACATATGGCAGAACCATAAACGTAGAATTCATTGATGTTGTTAAACTTGCAAAAAACACGGTCCTGGTAAACCCTCTGTGCACAAAATGTGCAAAACGCATGAAATCAAAAGGGAAAGACCAAGGCTACAAATGCCAAAAATGCGGCCAAGTCTCGCATGACAAAGTCTCAGAGGATATTCCACGCAAGATAAAGGAGCAGCTTTACCTTCCAATCCCATCAGCTCACAGGCACCTGACAAGACCGTTACAAAGGATTTCCAAGTTCAACACAAAAATTGAATTTGACAACTCGAAGAAATGGTTTTATACTCTGGACTAAATTTTTTTGAAAAGATAGCGGGGAGTAGATTTGAACTACTGACTTGCGGGTTTCTCATCGGATTGATTATGAGCCCGCCGGGATGACTTAGCCCTATAGTCTGGCTTCCCCACCCCGCTAAGTGAAAAGACGTTTCGGGGTGATATATACGCTTTATATGATTTTAGAAATAATTAATAGGATTTCAAAGGTCTCACAAAGTTGTGAACAAAAGAACTAGAATTATAGGAATAGCTGTTGCAGTGGCAGCCTCAATAATAATCCTAACATCTCCATCTAACTCGGTTATAATTCCGCCGCCAACTTCAAGCTCTAATGGAACAGATGCAGTACAAATTGTTGCAACACACTTGCAAAAGCCATGGGCCATGAGTTTTGGCGACAATAAAATATTCTTTACAGAAAAAGTGGGAAGGATAAGAGTAATTGACAATGGCACACTTGTAAATGACTCCATTGCTGATCTTCGAGTTGCAGACGTTACAGATGCAGGCCTGCTTGGAATAACACTGCATCCAGATTTTGAAAAAAATCATTTCATTTATGTATATTATACATATCAGGAAGGAAACAATCTCTGGAATAAAGTATTGAGGATTACTGAATCCAACGACAAAATGGTGGATTCCAAAGTGATCATAGACAAGATACCTGGCGCAGAGTTTGATGATGGAGGCGTAATAAAATTTGGTCCTGATGGAAAACTCTACATAGGTACTGGAGATGCCACTGATCAAAACTCTACGCAAGATCTAAAGTCTCTTGCAGGTAAGATCTTGCGCCTAAACGATGATGGCTCTATCCCGCAAGACAACCCGTTTCCAAATTCACCGGTCTATTCTTATGGCCACAGAAATCCTCAGGGGCTGACATGGGACGATAAAGGAAATCTGTATGAAACAGAGGAGGGACCAACAAGAAATGATGAGATAAACCTAATCAAGCCAGGACAAAACTACGGCTGGCCAATTCAAGAATGTTCTGGTTCGCCGCAATACCAATCAGCATTGGACTGTTTCAATCCAAGCATTGGGCCTGCCGGAATTGTCTATTATTCATCGGGCAAACTTGACATTAAACCCAGTCTCATCTTGGCTGCACTGATTGGGCAAGGGCTTTACCAACTACCTCCTGCTCAGAACGGCACTATATTTGGACAAAAAATCATATTGGATGGAATAGGACGAATCAGAGATGTTGAGCAAGGACCAGATGGCTACCTGTATATTCTTACGTCAAACACAGATGGTTTGGGTTATCCTGACCAAAATGATGACAAACTTTTGAGGATTGTAAAATAAATTGGCTGATTCATCTATAAAGAAATTTCATGAAAAAAAACGAGAAGAGAGATTCAAAATAGTAGAATCTTTTGCGCGCCTCTCCAAGGAAGACATCAAGATCCTCAAAAGCAACGGAGGAATCTTGTTTGACGAGGCAAATCACATGGTAGAAAATGTGGTTGGAATCCTGTCATTGCCTCTTGGTATTGCAACTAATTTCAAGATAAACGGAAAGGACTATCTCATTCCAATGGTAACTGAGGAATCATCGGTTATCGCTGCTGCGTCCAAGGCAGCAAAGATAGCAAGAAAACATGGAGGTTTCACCATGAAGTCTGATGAGTCATACAGCATAGGCCAAATCCAGATAGTAGATGTGGATGTCAAGTCTGCCATTCCAAAAGTGATGAAAGCGTCTGCCAAGATCCTCAAGCTTGCCAATTCTAAAAGCAAGACTTTATCCAAGATGGGTAAGGGTGCAAAGAAGATTACATGTAAAACACTGAAAACAAAATCAGGTACTATGTTGATAGTTGAACTACTTATTGATGTAGGAGATGCAATGGGAGCAAATGTAACCAATACAATGTGTGAAGGAATTGCTCCATTGATAGAAGAGATTACTGGTGGAAGAGTCCTTCTTAGAATTTTGTCAAATTATTCTACAAAAAGACTGGTCAGAGGCACAGCTATTTTTGATAAAGAAGAAATTGGTGGTACTCAAGTCGTAGATGATATAATACATGCGTATCATTTTGCAGAAAATGATCCATATCGAGCAGTGACCCATAACAAAGGAGTAATGAATGGAGTGATTGCAGTTGCCAACTCTACAGGACAGGATACAAGAGCAATTGAAGCTACGACGCACGCCTATGCGTCAAAAAATGGCAAGTACACATCTTTGACAAGATGGAAAAAAAATAAGCAAGGAAACCTAGTGGGTGAGATTGAACTGCCAATGCCTGTAGGAATTGTTGGTGGAATATCAAACGTACATCCGATGATTAAGGTCTGCATAAAGATTCTTGGCGTAAAATCAGCAAAGGAATTGGGGTGCATCATTGGTGCTGTGGGTCTTGCCCAAAACTTTAGCGCAGTAAGGGCTCTTGTCTCGGAAGGGATACAAAAGGGTCACATGAAACTTCATGCAAAAAACATTGCAATAAGCTCCGGTGTGCCAAAAAATAAGATGCATGAGGTGGTCTCAAAGATGGTAAAGGAGGGCAACGTCTCAGTTACCAGAGCCAAAGAAATACACAAGGAACTCTAGCGACTAGATATATATCCAAAAGGCTTGGTAGGACTACGTTGGCCAAAGTAAAATTTGCAATACCAAAAGGTAGCATCGAAGAATCAACCTTCAAGATATTGGAGAGATCGTGGACTAGAGTAGTTCGAAGAGACAGAACTTATCGTGTAATGCTTGATGATCCGGAGATCTCAGTTAAGATGCTTCGTCCACAAGAGATTCCAAACTTGGTAAGCGATGGCCTGTATGACGTTGGAATAACTGGCAAAGACTGGGTATCTGAAACAAAATCTGACGCGGATGTTCTTCTTGATTTAGAATATGGAAGAATAAAACTCGTAATTGCAATCCCAGATTCTTACAATTTCAAATCCCTTGATGAAATGATATTGGCCTATGCCAAGAAAAAGAAAATTCTAAGAATCTCTTCAGAATATCTCACGACTGCGGCTAAATTCATTACACAGTGTAAAAATTACAAGAAACTTTACGGATCAAAGCAGCCTATGATTGTTACTCCCTGGCTAAGACTTGGCTCAAACAAGAATGTGCAGATCTTTCTCTCCTTTGGAGCAACGGAAGCAAAACCTCCAGAGGATGTAGATGCTATCATGGATGTAACAGAGACGGGTACCACACTTACACAGAATCAATTGAAAATAGTTGATACTGTAATGGAATCAACTGCAGTTTTAATAGCAAACAAGATGTCACTCAAGGACGCGATCAAACGCGAAAAGATCTATGATATCGTAACCATGTTACGTGGTGCAGTTGAGGGAAAGAAACACCTGCACCTCTTTCTAAACGTAAAGCAGGAAAATCTAAGTAGGTTGCTTAGGGAATTGCCATCTCTTAAGCGTCCTACCATAAGCCCACTAAGCGAGAAAGGCTGGTATGGGATAAACACAGTGATCCCAAAATCGGAATTTCACAAACTGGTTCCAAAATTAAGAAAGATAGCCCAAGGCTTGGTTGTACATGAACCAAAACAGCTTCTTGCACTTGAGGAGATAAAGCGTGATGAGGAAAGTTGACGAGGAAATCTGATGAAGATCATAGCTGTTCAAGATATAGATTCTATCCTAGAATCACTAAAGCCTCAGCCTGATAAGGAAACAAGAAAGAAAGTAATTTCTATCATCTCGAACGTACAACAAAGAAAGGACAAGGCGTTAAGAGAGTATGAGAAAAGATTTAGCAAGGCAAACCTAAAATCATTCAAAGTCACGCAAACTGAAATAAAAAATGCCTACAAGCAGGTCTCAAAGGACCAGATTGAGGCAATAAAGCTTGCAAAGAAAAGGCTTGAAAGATCTGAGAATCTGATAAAGAAGCAACTGCAAGACGTCTCGCTTTTGGCTGATGGAATAAAAATACACAAGACATTCTCTCCCCTGGATAGCATTGCATGTTACATTCCAGGCGGCAAGGCTCGCTATCCAAGTACGGTTGTAATGGGAGTTGTACCTGCCAAAATAGCAGGAGTAAAAAAAATAGTTGCAGTGTCACCTCCAAATCAAAAAGGAGCAGTCGATCCTCTTACACTTGTAGCCGCTGATATCTGCGGTGTAGACGAGTTTTACAAAATAGGTGGGGCACAGGCAATAGCAGCCCTTGCATATGGTACACAGTCCATTCCAAAAGTAGACAAGATTGTTGGACCTGGAGGTATGTTTGTGACACTGGCAAAGTACATTCTCAGTGATGTTGTTTCAATTGATATGATTGCAGGTCCAACAGAACTTGCAATTATCGCTGATTCATCAGCAGATCCTGATCTTGTTGCAGTTGACTTGATCTCACAAGCAGAGCACAGTATTGATACAATGTGTTGCCTGATAACAAACTCTGAATTGCTAAAGGAGAAGGTGATAAAATCGCTTAAAAAAAGAATAAATCTCATATCCAGATCTGGTATAGTAAAAGAAAGTTTTACAAATAATGGATTTATTGCCATCTGCAAAACAGAACCTCAAATGATAGACCTTGCAAACAAACTTGCTCCAGAGCATCTAGAAATAATGACTAGAAATTCACAAAAGCTAGCCAAAAAAATAAAGTCTGCCGGGCTTGTACTTGTAGGAAGAAATACCCCCTCTTCAGCAAGCGACTATCTTTTGGGCTCAAACCATATCTTGCCCACTAGCGGATTTGGCAAGACAAGAGGCTCTCTTGGAGTGATGGATTACATGAAACTACACACTATAATAGAATCATCTAGGGCATCGCTTGAAAAAATATCAAAATACATGAAAGCCTTCACTGACGCAGAAGGGCTTTCAAATCACTACGAAGCAGTAAGGAGCAGAATATGAAAAAAGGCTGGTTTGAAAAAAAGATAGAAAACATATCAAAGCTTAGTGGATACAAAAAACCTGACAAATATTCAAACGTAATAAAACTTGATTCCAATGAAAATTATGCAGTGGACATTTCGTTCTTCCAAGATCTGATAAACCAAACCAAAGAAAAGATGGATGTAAGGGAGTATCCCCTTGGTGGAACAGAAAAACTAGTTGCGGCTCTTTCTGACTATATAAAAATGCCAAAGGAAATGATAGGTGTAGGTAACGGCTCTGACCAGATAATAGACCTAATTCTTGCAAATCTGGCTTCGAAGGAAACTCGAATTTTGACATCAGAGCCAACCTTTGGCTTTTTTGAAGAGAGATGCAAGCTGTATGCCATACCAACAACAAAGATTCCATTTAACGGTGAAATGAGCCTGCGTCTAGACGATTTTCTTGCCAATTCCAAAAAGGCAGATATACTGTATCTTGACTCACCAAACAACCCAACAGGATTCCAGTTTCAAAGAAAACAACTTGAAAAATTGATCCAGTCATTTAACGGGCTTGTAATCATTGATGAGGCATATGTTGAATTTGCAGACTATTCTATTATTGAGGCAACAAAAAAGATGAGCAATCTAATTGTATTAAGAACGCTCTCAAAATCATTTGGACTTGCAGGGCTACGGATAGGCTATTTTGTAGCTAACAAGAAAACTGTAGATGCATTTTCCAGAGTTATTCAATATCCTTATCCGCTTAGTACTGTTGCAATAGATGCAGGAATTCTGGCCTTGAAAAAGTCAAAGTACTTTACAGATGTAGCAGATCTTGTGAAAAAGGAACGTACTCGCATAGTTGAAAAACTTCGAGAGATGAAGGTCTTCAAGGTATTTGACTCCAAGGCAAACTTTGTCTTGTTTGCAGCAGACGGTACAAGCCAGAGAATCCACAAAGCACTCATAGAACAAGGTATAGTGATAAAGAAATTGGGTAGGGTAGGAAAGTATGATGGATGTCTCAGGGTTACTGTTGGCACTCAAGAAATGAATTCAAAATTTCTAACTGCAATACGTGATTTGTTGAATTGACCCTAGAAAAAATGGATGATGGCATATACATTGATGCCCAAAAAACTGACAAGATAAAAAAACTAGATGCCATAATTTTTGATTGCGATGGAGTACTAATTGACGTCTCTAACTCTTATGATTTGGCAATAAAAAAAACAGTAGACTATGTAACAAATAAAATTGCTTTGATAAAGTCATTTCCAGTTACAACAGAGATGATAGATGATTTTAAAAAAACAGGCGGGTTTAATGATGAAGTTGATGTTACATATGCCTTGATACTTTTATCTGTGACATCAAAAAAAATAGACAAAAATTTTTCTGATCTTGTCTCTGAGGTTACAAAAAATGCAGATCAGACAGGAATAAAATCAGTAGAAACATATCTTGATTTAAAAAAAATAGATCTAACTGACATTAAAAAGAAACTTGTTTACCCCTCAAAGAGATTTGAGAGCCAGCTTTCGTCTATTTTTGATGAGATATTTTATGGTCCAGATCTATACAGCCAACTCTACAAAAGATCCCCAAAATTCTCTAGTAGCAAGGGTTTGATTGAAAATGACATCGTACTTGTAACAAAAAATCTCTTAAATGATCTACAACAAAGATTTGGCAAAAAAATTGCTATTGTTACAGGCAGGGGAGTAGTCTCAGCAAAACACTCTCTTAAGCAATTGTTCAATGAGTTTGATCTGCAAAATTCAAGATTTCTAGAGGATGAGCCCCGTGAGATGGCAAAACCAAATCCGCAATCACTCATATCGTCAATTAAGGGAATGAAAGCCTCCTGTTCTTTGTTTGTGGGCGATTCTATGGAGGATTTTATTATGGCACGCAAGGCAGACGAGTCTGAAAACCCAACTTTATTCTGTGGTATATATGGCACTAGCAAAGACCGTCAGGCCAAGAAGGCTTTCTTTGAACAAAAAGGCGCTGATATGGTACTGGAATCAATCAGTCTTCTTCCGAAGGCATTAAATCTAGTTAGAGAATAAGCCATTTCTCTACTGGGGGATTTTATGAAATCTAGGATAGGCCATATTATTAGAAAGACCAAGGAAACAGAAGTATCAATATCAATTAACTTGGACGGAAATGGCAAGATTTCCGCAAAGACAGGCCTGCCGTTTCTTGACCATCTAGTTACTTCTTTTGCAAAACATTCCATGTTTGATCTTAAGCTCAGTGCGGTATCAAAAGATAAAATAGATCACCACTTGGTTGAAGACACTGCAATTGCACTAGGGAGTGCTATAGACAAAGCACTTGGAAACAGGTCTGGAATTACGCGATTTGGCTATGCGTCAATACCTATGGACGAATCTCTTGCAGAGGCATCGCTTGATCTTGTAAGAAGACAGTATCACAAAATAGAACTAGCTCTAGTTAGAAATCAAATAGAAGGAATCTCAAAAGAAGATCTAGAACACTTTTTCAGATCTCTAGCTCAGAGCTTGAACATATGCATACACGTATCAGTCAAATATGGAGAAAATGATCACCACAAAATAGAATCTGCTATCAAGGCACTAGCGGTAGCATTGAGAAATGCAGCAAGTCAAGACAAAAAACAAAAGGGAACGCCTAGCACAAAAGGTGTCATGTAAAATGGTAAAGGTTGCAATCTTTGACTATGGTGCAGGTAACATATTTAGTCTCAAGTCCTCTCTTGAAAAAAACGACGCTCAAGTTAATGTCATAACAGATCTTGACAAAATCAACGGCTACTCAGGTCTTTTGTTGCCAGGTGTGGGAAATTTTGATCCTGCAATACAAAGTCTGAGCACATCCAAAGTTGCCTTTCAAGATCTGACCAAAAAACAAATTCCAGTTCTTGGAATATGTCTTGGAATGGAGATGTTCTTTGAGAAGAGCGAAGAAGGCAAACTCAATGGACTGGGAGTTCTAGAAGGAGAGGTTGTCATATTGCCAAATAAATTCAAAATTCCTCATATGGGATGGAATAACCTGCAAGTCAAGAAACCAAGCGTACTTTTAGAGGGAGTAAAGGAAGGCTCTTGGGTTTATTTTGTTCATTCGTATAGAATCAAGCCGAAAAATGAGGACATTGTAAAGGCTGATTCTGACTATGGGATAAGCGTACCGGCAGTCATAGAGAGTGGAACTCTTTTTGGGACACAATTTCACCCAGAAAAGTCTGGCAAAATTGGAGCCGAAATGATTAAAAACTTTTTGCGGATGTGCAAAAAGTGAAAGTTATCCCAGCAATTGACATCATGGAGGATAAGGTGGTGCGCTTGGTAAAAGGTGATCCAAAGAATAAAACCATCTATGATAACAACCCGGTAGAGACTGCCAAGCGGTGGGAAGAAGCAGGTGCAGATATGTTGCATGTTGTAGATCTTGATGCAACCTTGGGTCTTGGTTCTAACCTGCAAACAATAAGAAGAGTTGTAGAAGAGGTTTCAATACCAGTAGAAGTTGCAGGTGGCTTGCGTACAGAAGAGACGATAACAAATGTATTGGATTTTGCACCAAAGGCAGTACTTGGAACAGTGGCATTCAAAAATAGAGATATGCTACAAAGAATATCAAAAAAGTTTGGGAGAGATAGAATAGTGATATCAGCTGACCAGTTAAATGGAAAAATAGTAGTAAGTGGCTGGAAAGAAAATACTGGAGTAGACCTCATACCTGGAATCAAAGAATTTGTAACCTTGGGTTTTTCAGAATTTCTTATTACAAGCGTTGATAGAGATGGTACTCTCAAAGGTCCTGATATTGATTCTCTAAAAGATGCATGCAATATCAAAGGAACAAAAATAATAGCAAGTGGAGGAATCTCCAAACTACAGGATACGGTAGAGGTAAAGAAGATAGGTGCCACGGGAGTTATACTTGGTAAGGCATTATATGATAAAAAAATCACAATTGAGGAGGTCAAGGCAATAGCATGACTCTGACCAAGCGTGTCATACCATGTTTGGATGTGGATAACGGTAGAGTTGTCAAGGGCATGCACTTTAAATCAATACAGGATGCCGGGGATCCAGTACTGTTGGCAGAAAAGTATAGTAATGAAGGTGCTGATGAACTGGTCTTTCTTGATATTACAGCCTCTGAACAACAACGAGAAACCATCAAAAGTCTTGTTAAGAAGGTTGCACAGGTAATAGACATTCCATTTACAGTAGGAGGGGGGGTAAAGACGCTTCAAGATGCAAGAGACATTCTGCTTAGTGGTGCTGACAAGGTGGCAATCAACACAGGTGCTGTAAAGAATCCAGATGTAATCACTAGGCTTATGGAAATTTTTGGCAAACAATGTATTGTTATTGCAATGGATGTAAAACATAACTACGACATCAAAGCGGGAAAGAAAGTCTTTACTTTAGATTCCAAAAAATTCTGGTTTGAAGTCTATATTTACGGAGGAAAAACTCCTACGGGCCTTGATGCCATAGAGTGGGCAAAGGAAGTAGAAAGGCGTGGTGCAGGAGAGATATTGTTGACCAGCATAGACATGGATGGCACAAAGGAAGGATATGACATCTTGCTTACAAAGGAGATAGTTAATGCGGTAAATATTCCTGTTATTGCCTCAGGTGGTGCTGGGAAACCCAAGCACATGCTTGATGTATTTTTACAAACTAATGTGGATGCAGCCCTTGCAGCTTCAATATTTCATTATAAGACACATTCTGTAGACAGGGTAAAAGAATACCTTAAAGAAAATGGAGTTCCAGTAAGATTATGACAAACGAGGTTGAATTGATGCTATGAAAATGAAAGTCTCAAATATTGATTTTGCAAAAGGAGATGGCCTTGTTCCTGTTATAGTTCAAGACGTTAACACAAAAGAAGTCTTGACATTGGCCTATTCAAACAAAGAATCTCTTGAGCTAACTCAAAAGACTGGAAACTCTTGGTTCTGGAGCAGATCTAGGAATAAACTATGGATGAAAGGTGAAGAATCTGGAAATGTACAAAAGGTAAAAGAAATTTTGGTTGATTGTGATTCTGACGCAATAATATATCTGGTTGAACCGTCAGGCCCTGCCTGCCATACTGGAGACAGAGTGTGTTTTCACCATCAATTAGAAAAATAATCTAGCAAGGGCTTGGAACAGGTTTCAAATCTGGTCCTGCTTGTGCACCAGCAACCCACTCATTTATGACTTGGAATTGTATTGGGCTGTAAGATGTTCCTTGGAACTGTATAGTCCAGTTTCCGACCAAGTCCTGTGGTGTGCATAATTTTTCTGATTTTATTGTAACTGGTTTGAAAAAATAATTGAAATCAGCTTTCATTGTTCCATTAAATGGTATATGTGTGAAGAGCCCTCCATGTGGATCGTACACCACTATATTTCCTACATCAGTTGGTTGCAAACCAGTAACTACCATAAAGACATAGTCGCCAAGTCTGTACGTACCATTGTTAATTTCAAATGGCCCAGAAGTAATTCCCTGTAAAGTATTGCCTCCTACAACTGCTTTGTGTTGGTTGTATAGGTAAATGCCAGCTGCTGAAACTGCTATTATCAAAAACACTGCAATCACTGCACCAGTACCTTTCTTTTTTACACTCTTGGGTTTTTTCAATTTTCGTTTAACATTTCTTGGACATCATTAATATCTCTTCTAACTGTAAAAAATTCATAAAACACCTAGATCGTAATAATTTCTAATATTTTTACTCTGATCTGGCCTGATCTTTTTTATGTTAATCTGTGAATTTATATTAATTTTCACTAAATTATACATGCACTAAAATTAAGTAGTACTTAAGTTAATATTAGGATTTTTTATGTATCATTTTGCAAAGTCAGAATTACTTGGCAAAGATAAAATCGTTACAATGTAGGGAATGTAAGAAAGAGTACGCTCCTACATTTAGATACATTTGTGAAGAATGCTTTGGTCCGCTTGACGTGATTTACGACTTTCCTACAATAAACAAGAACACATTTGCAAATCGAGAACATACTTACTGGCGTTATCATGAATTGTTGCCAATTGAATCAAAATCAAATATTGTGAGCATTGGGGCTGGATTTACTCCTCTAATTAAGGCAGACAAACTAGGTGAGAAACTTGGCCTCAATAATTTGTACATAAAAAATGATTCTGTAAATCCAACTTTTTCATTCAAGGATAGACCAGCCGGTATTGCAATTTCAAAAGCAAAAGAATTTGGTCTTTCTGCAGTGGGTTGTGCATCTACTGGAAACCTTGCGTCAGCTACTGCGGCTCATGCAGCCAAAGGCGGATTTCCATGTTATATCTTTGCACCAAGCGATATAGAACATGCAAAAATTACCCAGGCTCTTTCCTATGGGGCTAATTTCATAGCAGTTGACGGAACATATGATGATGCAAACAGAATTGCAGCCCAAATAGGAGATAGCAAGGGAATAGGAATTGTAAACATAAACATGCGTTCTTACTATGTTGAAGGATCAAAAACATTGGCCTTTGAGGTTGCAGAACAACTTGATTGGCAAGTACCTGATCAGCTGATTGTACCTGTAGGAAGTGGAGCTATGCTAAATGCCATATGTAAGGGATTTGAGGAACTTGAGTGGCTATCTCTTGTAAACAAAGTATCTAATATGCATATGATTGCGGCGCAGCCACACGGTTGCGCTCCCATTGTAGACGCCTTTAAGAAAAATAAAACAGAAGTTACACCGGTAGAGAATCCAGATACAATTGCAAAAAGTCTTGCCATTGGAGATCCTGGAGACGGTCAATATGTACTCAAGCGGTTAAAACAATACAATGGTTATGCAGAGGAATCATCTAACAGAGAGATCTTGGATGCTATACTGTTGCTTGCACGAACTGAAGGGATCTTTACAGAACCTGCTGGAGGCGTATCAGTAGCAGTTCTAAAAAAGATGATAGAGGCAGGTAAGATAGACAAGAATGATTCAGTTGTATGCTATGTAACAGGAAATGGTCTGAAGACTACAGAAGTAATGATGGAAGTACTCACAAAACCTCAAACCATGCAGGCTGATGTAGCCAAAATTGCCGCATTGGTGAGCTAAAAGATGGCCAGCATCAAATTTACCATTCCTTCGGTATTAAACAAGGGCGGGGGAGAAAAAAAAGTCGATATTTCAGCTACTAACCTAAATGAAGCATTCAGCAAAATCTCAGAACATCTAGGCGATGAATTCAAACGTAGAGTTTTAAATCCTGATGGTACTCCACGTTCCCTAATCAACATATACGTAAACGGTAAAAACATGAGATTTTCAGGAGGACTGGAAACTGCTTTAAAGGATGGTGATGAAATTTACATACTTCCGGCAGTAGCAGGCGGCTCCGAGCTGTCTAGCAAAGAACTAGAACGATATTCTAGGCAAGTTATGCTTGAGGAAATAGGCTATGAGGGACAACTAAAGCTTAGGAATGCAAAAGCATGTGTTGTAGGAGTAGGTGGGCTTGGCAATCCTATAGTAAGTAGACTAGTGGCTATGGGAGTTGGCAAGATAAGAATCGTAGATAGAGATATTGTAGAACTATCGAATTTACACAGGCAAACCATATTTGATGAATCAGATGTAGGGCAAGTAAAAGTAGAAGCTGCAGCAAGGAAATTAAAAAAAATGAATTCTGACGTAATAATTGAAGCCCTTCCTGTGTCAGTAAACGATTACACTGCTTTGGATATAGTGGAGGGATGTGACGTAGTAATAGACGCTCTTGATAGTGTAAATGCAAGATATTCGCTCAACAAAGCCTGTGTAGAAAAGAATATTCCATTTGTAACAGGAGCTGCAGTTGGCGTCTCAGGACAAGTCTTTACAATTTTACCAAGTCAAACTGCTTGTTATCATTGTATTTTTCCATCACTTGATGAAAATTCAATGCCAACATGTAGTACTGAGGGTGTTCATCCCTCGATTCTTTCTATAGTGGGAGGAATCGAAGTTGCAGAAGCTGTTAAAATATTGATAGGACGAGCTCCAACTTTGGCAAATAAACTACTCTACATAGATTTGGATAATCTTGACTTTAGTACAGCTGAATTCAAGAAAGTTGATGAATGCACTGTCTGTGGAAAAGGCAAGAAAGAAGAATTACCAAAACAAGAACTAATAATTGAAGAACTTTGTGGCCGCAACAGAGGCAAGAGAACCTTTTCAATTACTCCTACAAAGATGCTTGAGATTGATGTACCAAAAATCACAAACACCGCATCAATGAAAGGATTCAAGGTTCAAAATCAAGGAGAACTTGGTCTCTCCATATCAACAAATGATATTTTTGTAAGCTTTCTAAAAAGAGGCTCAGCAGTTATTGTGGGAGAAAAAGACGAAGATTCTGCGGTCGCATTGTATAAGACATTGGTAAACGCTTAAGGAATATTTACAAAGTCTTAATCACAGATATTAATTTTGAAAATGGATCTTCCATGGAATTCAATATCATGTGTGCTTTCTTTTTGTTCTTTGGTCCCGCTATGAGCATTTTTTTGGCCACTCGAAGAATATTTCTGGAATTTGTTTCTCTCTTCACTAATCCAATTTTTACCAGATATCTTTCAATATAATTGGGTATTGCATCGTAGGATACGGTTGGAACTCCCATCAAAGCAGCTTCGGCAGTCATTGTACCGCCAGATCCTATGAAAAGATCAGTAACGGAAAGAAGCGATTTTCCATCTACAACCTTGCTCATGATCTTCACTTTATTTCCAAATTTTTTTCGAAGCCTCTCTATCTGGGGTTTGTATCTTGCTAAGACTATGACATTGTATTTCTCTCTATCTTGGCTAAATTCGTAAATTATGTTATTGCTGATGCTGGTTTTTCCAAGTGCATATGCTGCAGAAGATTCTTCAAGTCTAATGACTATGGTTCTTTTATGATTATTGTCAACAATTGGTTTTACATTTGATCCATCTTTTACTATCACAGCAGCATCAATTGCTTTGTATTGAATTATGTCACTTTTTGAAATTCCATATTTTACAAATTCTTCTTTTGGTATTACCCATGGAATGAGTAATTTTTGTGCAAATGGAAGTGCAAGTCTCATTACGGCCTCTGCATGCGGAGAATCCGAAAAAACTATGTGTTTGATGCCCAGCCCAAATGCAACTCGTGAAGCTTCTGGAGAGCAGAAACTAATGACCAAATCAGGAGAGAATTTTGATATCATGTCAGTCAAACGATCAATTCGTTTTGTACTAGCTTTGAGCTTCTCTTCTCTTCCTGAACCTCCGTGTTTTCCCACTATGAGCAGATTAACACGTTTTAGCTTTGCAAGATCGATAACCTGACTATAATCCCTAGAAGTACACAGTATCTTGTGATTTTTACCTAATTTTTGTGCCATTGGGCCAAAAAATAGCAACTGTTTTGGAGTGAGTATATCGAACCAGATTTTCAATCATTTTGAATAGAATTTGAGGATGGAAAAAGTTTTTCTTAGCCTATACTCTTAGTTCGGATGATTTGGTTGCCACAAAAGTTGTTGTTTACGGGCTTAGCACTGAGGGATACTCAATTGCATGTCAAATGGCAATAAAAGGAGCAGACGTCTTCATTGTAGATGAATCTGCACATATGGCAATTTCTCTCAAGGCAGAAATAGCTAAAACATACCCCAATGTTACATCACTAAAAGAAGATGAACCATTGCTTGGTGTAGAGCCAATTGATGTGGCAATATCTCATGCTGAATATCTTTTCTTTGCTCCAAGGATAAGAAAAACTGGTCAGGAGGCAAAGATGGAAATTCACTCAAAATTCAAAGATTCTACATCTCCTATGAAAAAAGGAGGATCAGTCATCTATAATCTTCCAACAGGGATAGGTGGTAACAATGAAACCATATCGCTTTTGGAACATATAACAGGACTTGAGATGGGAAAAGGAATATCGTATTTTTATTATCCGCTTTCAAAAGGACATGTACCAGAAATGATTGGTGCCTTTAATGGAAAGCCTGATGATAAACTTGGTAAATTACTAGAAGTTGAAAAAAAGACAAAAAAGTTTGTGTCCATGTCTTCGTCTGAGATTGTTCATGCAATAAAGATCTTGACACAATTTTCAAACTTAGCAAGCATTCTTGAAGTCTGTAAATTTGCACAAGATTCGGCTACAAGAAATGATCTCGTATTCACTGATTACAAAGATCTATTTTTAGATGATATGACTAATGGACTATATGATTTGAGATCACTTGGTACATCTATTGAAGGTGCCGGTACCATGATGTATCTAGTAAACGGAAGCATAAAGGGAATTGAAGGCTATGTCAAGAGACTTATTGATGAGATTAGATCTACTTTGAAAAAGAATGAACTCAAAGCAAGTAGAACTAGAGTGGTTCTAGTTTGGACACAAGACTCCTATGAGATGCGTGGGGATAAAGTCGATATGTTAAATTCTCTTGTTACTAAACTACGTGACTACATAGGGGATGTAGAGGTGCAGCAGGGGCCTGGTCTTGATGTTTTCCATAGTGATAAAACTACCATCATAGTAGCATGTTCAAAACCTGATTATGATAAGATTGTTAAAAATGGAAAAGACTCTGATGTAATAATAATCAAAACTAACCCGTTATGTGAGATATTATAATACAGGTAATACTATACAAAAATACGATAAGACTTGTCCAATAATAATGATGATGAAATAGAAGATAGGAAAAAATCCATTGAAAACATAACAGCGGCATTAGGATTGTCCAGTGATGATGAAACTGAAGATGGGGAAAAAACTTTGCAAAAAGAGGCAGAAATGAAAGGATCCATGGAAGAGCAGGAAGGAGATATTCAGGAATTAATGAATCAACTAAAAAAAGAAAAGGAGAAAGTAAATTCACAAGAAAAAAAAATTCAATACTTGCTTGCAGATTTTGAAAATCTTGAGAAAAGAGCAGAAATAGACGTCCAAACCAAGGTAAACTCTATTACTGATAATATGGTTCTAAAATTTCTATTAATTTATGATGATTTTATTCGTGCAAGTGATGCGCTATCTAGACAAAATGTAAATACGGACGGTTTAGATGCTATTTTGAAGAATATGAATTCATTCTTGTCTGAATATGGTGTAAGGCCCATTGAAGCACTAGGGGAAGTTTTTGATCCGAGATTACATGAAGCCATATCGATAAAGGATGACTCAACACTTGACGACAACACGATTATTGCAGAATTGCGTAAAGGATATATTTTGAAGGACAGAGTTATTAGACCTAGCTTAGTAGAAATATCGAAAAGACATATCAAAGAGATGAATTAACATGGCTAAAATTATTGGTATTGATTTAGGAACTAGTAACTCTGCAGCTGCAGTTATGATGGGAGGAAAACCAACCCTGATTCCTGCAGCAGAAGGTACTACTATCGGAGGCAAGGCCTTTCCATCCGTGGTGGCATTTACTAAAGATAGTCAACTCATAGTGGGAGAACCAGCAAGAAGACAATCAGTAACAAACCCAGAGGGAACTGTAGTTGCAGCAAAAAGAAAGATGGGAACTGATCATGTCTTTAAGATTTATGATAAAGAATACAAACCTCAGCAAGTTTCTGCCTTCATTTTACAGAAAATAAAGAAGGATGCTGAAGCATTCATTGGAGAAAAAATCGATAAAGCAGTGATAACAGTTCCTGCATACTTTAATGATAATCAGAGACAGGCTACGAAAGATGCTGGACAAATAGCAGGGCTTGAAGTTGTGAGAATAATCAACGAGCCTACTGCTGCAGCACTTGCCTTTGGACTTGATAAATCAAAACAAGACATGAAAATAATGGTCTTTGATCTGGGTGGTGGAACTCTGGATGTGACAATAATGGAAATGGGAGGAGGCGTCTTTGAGGTTATGAGTACATCTGGAGACACACAATTAGGTGGTACAGATATGGATAAAGTTCTAGTTGATTATGTTATTGATAATTTCAGAAAATCATCTGGAATAGATCTTACCAAAGATAATGCAGCTATGGTAAGAGTGAGAGAAGCGGCTGAAAAGGCAAAGATAGAACTCTCATCTGTATTTGAAACTGACATCAACCTTCCTTTCATTTCGTATGAGCAATCTTCTGGACCAAAAAATTTGGAACTAAAAATAACAAGAGCAAAGTTTGAGGAGCTCATAAATCCTATAGTGGAAAGATGCAGGCCTTCTATGACAAAGGCATTAGAAGATGCAAAACTATCGCCAGCGGATGTAAGTAAGATTATCCTTGTTGGTGGTCCAACAAGAATACCTCTTGTCAGAAAAGCTGTAGCTAGTGTGATGGGCAAGGAGCCAGAGGCAGGAGTAGATCCAATGGAAGCTGTAGCATTAGGTGCTGCTATACAAGCAGGCATCATAGCAGGTGAAGTAACAAGTGATATTGTTCTTCTGGATGTTATCCCATTAACACTTGGAGTAGAGGTGCTTGGAGGATTACGAGAACCAATCATAGAAAGAAATACCACAATTCCAACTTCTAAAAGCAAAATTTTCACAACTGCAGCTGATAACCAGACTGCTGTAACTATTCACATAGTACAAGGCGAAAGACCCATGGCCTCAGATAATGTATCACTTGGAAGTTTCAACTTGTCTGGTATTCCACCTGCACCACGAGGGGTGCCACAAATCGAAGTTAAATTTGATATTGACGCAAATGGAATTCTTAACGTTACAGCCAAAGATCTTGCAACCCAAAAGGAAGCCAAGATTACAATAACAGCAAGCACCAAACTTTCAAAGGACGACATTGAGAAAATGAAAAAGGATGCTGAAACTTTTTCTGAACAAGACAAAAAGAAGAAAGAAGAGATAGAGGTAAAAAATGAAGCCGAACAATACATCTATTCTACTGAAAAACTGATAACTCAAGATCTCAAAGATAAGGTATCTCAAGAACAAGGAATACAGGTAAGCAATGCAATAAAAGAACTCAAAGATGTTCTTAACAAGGAACCTGCTGAAATAAAACCAAAACTTGATGCCTTGAAGAAAATAGTTAATGACATTAGTACCGAACTTTACAAAAATGTAACTCCGCCTCCAGGAGCTGATGCACAAGGAGGTGCAGGACCTTCAGGTCAAGCTACAGGATCTTCAGATCAAGCCACGGGACCTTCAGGTCAAGAAGCTACTGAGGGAAAGACAAACTGACATTTATACTTGAGAATAAGTAAGACTGCACAATCATATGAGTACAAAACGTGATTATTACGAAGTCTTGGGTCTTCAGAAAAATTCTTCCCAAGACGAAATAAAATCCCAGTATCGAAAACTTGCTCTCAAATTTCATCCTGACCGAAACAAATCGCCTGATGCTGCTGAGTATTTCAAGGAGGTATCAGAAGCATATGCAGTATTGTCTGATAATGAAAAACGCAAGCTCTACGATACCCATGGTCATGCTGGGGTTGATGGTAGGTATAGCACTGAAGACATATTCCAAGGATCCAAAGTCAATTTTGAGGATGTCTTTGGTTCTAGTTTTGAGTCAATCTTTGAAAATGTCTTTGGTGGGGGAGGGGGTTTTAGATTTGGTGGTTTTGATTTTGGATTTGGAAGAGAAAGGGGAGCTGATCTTGTATATGATACAGAAATAACACTTGAGGACGTCCTTAAGGGAAAACAGGAAGCGATTGAACTACCAAGTGAGATCCAATGTGTCGATTGCAAAGGAACAGGTGCTACTCCTGGAACATCTATGAGGACATGTTCTGTTTGTAATGGTCACGGTCAGGTAAGAACATCTCGTAGTAGTGGCTTTTCCACCTTTGTTACTGTTCAACCATGTAATACCTGTAGAGGTCAAGGCAAAATAATAGAGAGGCCTTGTTCCAAATGCAAAGGGACTGGAAAACAAAAAGGAATGCGACATTTCTCATTTGAAATTCCTCCTGGTATTGAAAGTGGTGAATACAGAATTAAGGGTGAAGGTGAATCATCCTCAAATAGAATGAGCGGAGACCTTATTGTTAGAATTAAAGTAAAACCCAGTGAAAAATTCAAGCGGGATGGTGCAGACATATTCTATGATGAAAATATTTCTATGGTTGATGCAGCATTAGGCAAGAAATTGATTGTACCAACCTTGGAAGGAACTGAAAAAATTGATGCTGAAGCAGGAAGCCAGCCAAATACGATAATAAAGCTGAAAGGAAAGGGTTTACCACATCAAGGATCTCGAGGTAGGGGGGATCAATATGTCAGGCTTGTCATTAGTATCCCAAAGAAAATAGATAAACATCAACGCAAATTACTTGAAGAACTACAAGACAGCCTAAAACAAGAGGAATAAATCTTGAGGATTGCACTAGATGTAGATGGAGTTCTTGCAGATGTTATTCATGCTTGGCTATCATACAATAACAAAATCAGAACCACCATATTGAAATCAGACATATCAGAATGGGACTTTTGGAAGAGATACAACATAAATAAATTTGATTTTTATGAGGAACTTTCAACATGTTGGAAATCTTGGAAGTTTATTCCACCAACAGAGAACAACATTTCTTCCGCATCCAAGGAAATCTCAAAGGTGGGAACTGTGGATATAGTAACGGCAAGAGAGGATTCCACACATAATGATGTGAAGAATTGGCTCAAAATGCATGACGTAACCTTCAAGAATTATGTGGGAGTATTAGAGGGAACTGAAAAGGCAAAACTTGACTATGATGTCTTCATTGATGATTCACCCCTTAATGCAGAAAGCATGTTGGCCTTGGGAAAATCAGTAATACTCTACAGCCAACCGTGGAATCTTGATTTTCCTGATCCTAGGGCAAAAAGAATCTCTGAACTAAAGAATGCTGTTCCAATAATCAGTCAAATTAGTCGTCATGACCAGTAATTCTGCCTAAATTCAAAGTATTCTATATGATTTATCATATGATAGAAATGAATCAAGGTTTTTCTTGTCATAAAAAAGACACTTATTCTGGGATTTTAATTTTCACGTTGCGGGGGTCGCCTAGCCTGGTCAACGGCGTAAGGCTCAGAACCTTATCTCTTAGGAGTTCGTGGGTTCAAATCCCACCTCCCGCATTAAATTTTTTTTAAGATTAATGAAGAACACGTATCCATTAGACAACTGTTGGCTTCATGAAAGGTTGAAGATGTAATGCATTGTGATAAATTCTAGTATGATCTTAACTTTCTTTTGAATTTGCATCCATTTGCAATTTTATTTTAGTTTCTAACAACTGGTTTATTATCTGACCATCCACCTTTCCACGAAGATTTTTCATCGCAAGTCCCATCAATGGTCCAATGGATCTTGAACCCTGTTGTTCTATTATTTTGATGTTGGTTGATATCAATTCGTCTAATATGTTATTTAGCTCTTTATCGTCTATTGTGCTCATGGAATTCTTTTGAATTGCATCTTCAAGAGAACTGGCGGTTCCATTCATCATACTTTCAAAGATGATTTCAAGTGATTCCTTTGCAATTTTTCCTTCAGCTAAAAGCTCAAACGCACTTGAAATATCAGAGTTTTTTAATAATTTAGAGTCAAGACCGCGCCTCTCAAGATTAGTAATGGTTCCACAAAGAACTGACGATACAAAATTTGGCGGTATCTTTTTATCTTTACATATGGATTCAAACAAATCCAGATATTCGGAATCAAATATCTGCAAGGCAAGTTGCGGGTTTAGATCATATTGCTTTTGAAGTGCCAGTAGGCTCTCTTCCCAAGATTTTGGCACTTTCTTTTCAGCTTCCTCTATTTCTTTATTATTTACAACAATTGGAGGTATGTCTGTCTCTGGATACATTCTAGAGGCACCAGGTCTAGGTCTAAGGTAGACTGTTTCTCCCGTGAGTGTAGCCACTCTAGTTTCTGCTGGTACACCAACCTTGGCATCCTCTATTCTTTTGATTATGGATTCTATTACGGTATCAAGTTTCTGTGATTCTCCTGCAAGAATCAAAAAACCATCATTTTGCTGTATTTGAAGAATTTTTTTTACTTGTTGTATTTCAACTTCTTCAATTCCATAGTTTGGAAGTTCGTCCGAGTGAAAAATGCCCCCCAAACCAAAGAATCTAACTAACTCTCCTAGTTGTTTTCCAAGCCTGATTCCTGGATAGGGTTCAAAACCAAACATGCCTGAAAAATTCTTTACTTTGATTGCCTTTACAACTCTGCCATTAGTTAATGCCTTTTGAATGGTTTTTGATTTACAATTTCTAAAGTATTCTGTAACATCTTTCACGTCTCGTTCCTTTGCAATTCGTTCAGTATCCATTCCTTTCAATTTTTCATATATTATTTTGAGGCCATGTTGTCTCTTAGCTTCATACTCAATTACTTTTTCAAGCTGATCAAGCTTTTGAACTCCTTTTACTTCTACGACCCCTCCCCCTTCAATTGAAACATTGACATCCTGTCTTATTGAACCAAGTCCTCTCTGGACTCTCTTGGTTGCTCTGAGTAAACGTCCTAGGGTCAATGCAATTTTTTTGATTTCTTGGGGAGTTCCACTTACTGGCTCAAGTGCTATTTCTATTAACGGTACCCCTAATCTATCTAAAGTATATTCTCTAAAATCATCCGAGTCGTTAAGAAGTTTTGCTGCATCTTCTTCTAAACAGATGCTTTGAACACCGACATTTTTTCCATCCACTTCAAGATTTCCTCCAAGGCCAACCAACATAGTCCTTTGAAATCCAGATGTGTTTGAACCGTCTATGACTAACTTTCTCATCACATAAATCTCATTGAAAATGTTTGTTTTCAATGCAGAAGATACTATGAGTGCAGTTTCTTTTGCATCCGCTTTCACATCGTGAGGCGGTTCTTCATCCTGTTCTACAAGACAACTACTCTCAGGATTAGCATAATACAGTATAGTTTTCTGTTTACTGGTTTCAAATAGTGCGCTGGGATCTAATTCTCCTAGCTCACTTCTTGCTATTCTTAACTTTCGAGTGAATTTTATGGGATAATCAGTTGACTCTATTGGAGGACAATTACAGAACAACTTTGTACCTGTTCCAAGCTGTTGGTGTACTTCAAGGCCTACCTTCAGACCAATCTTGTCTATCTGAATCTCAGACACTTCTGATTTTATCGTCATACTTGTTTTAAGTCTTAGTCTGAAATTTCCAAAGCTATATTTTCTTTCATCATGTTTTCCATTTCGCTGACATCTTTAGTATTGCCCAAAGCCCACATGGCTTTGACAAGAGCAGTTTCTGGAATCATGTTTCCAAGTGGAATTACACCAAGGTTCAACAAGTCTCTTCCGCTATCATAAACTGTCATACGTACAGTTCCGTCTATGCACTGTGATGTCATCCCGATGAATAGACCTTTTCTTTTGGCGCGTTCTATGGATTCATACATTACTCTGCCTACATGTCCAAGGCCAGTTCCTTCAAAAATAATTGCCTTGTAACCAGAACTAATTACATGATCTACTAACATCGGATCAAGGCCTGGATAATACTTCATCAACATGACTTTGCTGTTGAAATTAATCTTGGGATTGAATGCCTTTTGTGGAGAGTCAAATAATGGGTTTTTCTCAATATTATCTTTTTTTACAATAAAAGCAGGAGATCCACCTATTGTTTGAAATGCGTTTCTTTTGCTGGTGTGATTCTTTCTTACTCTTGTTCCCCAATGACACGCAATCTCATCATCGCTTGTTGAATTGTGCATTATGACAAAAATGCCATTAGTATCAGTCTTGACCAGGAACTTGGTTGCTGATATGAGATTTAGTGTAGCATCAGAAGAGGGCCTGTCTGAAGATCTTTGAGAGCCTACCAAAGCTACAGGTTTGGGAAATCCAGATAGTGAAAATGAAAGTGCTGCTGCAGTATATTGCATGGTATCAGTTCCATGAGCTACTATGATTCCCTTGTATTCTGATCTAGAGTATGAGTTTAATTTTTCTGCAATTTTCATCCAATGTTCTGGTAATAGATTTTCAGAATATTCAGAGAATAGGACTTCTGTATCTATGTTAGCTATCTTTGATAGTTCTGGTACACTTGCATTAAGTTCTGCTGCCGTTAGAGCTGGAGTTACTCCTCCAGTTCTATAGTCTATCCTACTTGCAATGGTTCCGCCAGTTGATATCAATAAAACCTTGGGCAATTTTGGATCAGTCTGTGGCTGTGAAATGTTTTCCTTCTTTGCAGATGTATGTGATTCTATTTCTATCTGGGATATTTTTTCAATTTCTATTCCTATGTTGTAACCATTTTTTAGTTTGAGAACTATGTGGGTATCATCACTGTATTCGTATCTTGGCATCAAAATTCCTGAATATGTGGAATCTGCTTGAACCTTGACAAAGTTGCCAACTTCTATCTCATTTCTCTTTAGGAATTCAAGGCTTTTTCCACGGTACCCACTATATGACATTTGTTAGGATTAGAGTTGTTATTTTATTAAAATTACCTATTAGCTATGGATCTCCTTATTAAAATAATTCAGGGGTGTATAGAATAGCATGGAAAAGAGCCTAATCGTATTCGAGAAGTTCGTAAGATCTGACGCTACTAGAAAGATGTATCTATACTACTTTGACACATTTCTAAAATGGGCTCGAAAGAACGTAGAAAAGCTTCTTTCAGCTGACGGATTATTGCAACTAAAAGACGCAGCTCTACAAGAAATCATGGAGGATTATCTAATGTATCTTAGAAAGCGGCTAGCGCCCAGTTCTATACCTGCCAGAATAGCTTCCTTGGAACTATTCTTTTCAATGAATGACAAAAATCTGAACTTCAAAAAGATTCGACGAATGGTTCCAGCAGCTACCAAGAAGTCAGGACATGATGCTTGGTCTACGGCAGATTTACAAAAAATGCTACAAAATACCAAATCTAAACGAGATCGTGCATTCTTACACATCTTAGGCTCAACAGGATGTAGAATAGGTTCCTTGGAGAACCTGAAGGTCCAAAATGTATCTAACATGCCTGAAAACTGCAAAAGCGTCTTGTTCTATGAAGGCTCTAACGAGGAATATTTAGGATTTTTAACCCCAGAAGCTAGCAAGTATGAGTTTAGGTCGCGCCTAAAAATCAATTCATAAAATCAAGATTGTTCCACCAAAAGATCTAAGATCAACATGACATTACTATACCTGTGACAGAATGCACTCATTGTGAGCATTATCACGAA
>JBOGQT010000096.1:0-5554 GCA_050749105.1 Nitrosotalea sp.
GCGTAATACTCGTTGGCGGAGGCATGTTTCTTGTGGGTCGAGGTTCAAACCGCACAGCAGATCGGAACTCCATTAGAGAGAATCCAACATCATCTTGACAAACTAAGTGGCAATCCTAAAACTCAAAACTCAGAATTTTAAAAACAACTAAACCCCGAAAGTTAGTGCAATAAATTTCTGCATGTTAGAAATCATCAAATCCCGATAAGTTAGTGGAAGTATATTTCAAAATGTTTATTATTTGAACACAATTTCTGGACTCGGATCTATGAAAATCTGAATCTTTACTCAAAGTCAGCTGTATTTCAATAAGATCCATTAAATAAAAACTAGAAAAAATGATATCATGTCATTGAAATGCAAAGAATGCGGATTAGTTTTTTATTCAATAGAAGGTTTGGAAGTTCATATTCTACGGAGACATACAAAGCCAGTTCCTAAAGGATTAGATCATTTTACCTGACTATTGATAAGAATAAAATGGCAATATCTGTCAGGAATAATATTGGAAATTCAGATAAAATTTTAGAAAAAGATGTTCTGGTTACAGAATACAAGAATAGAAAGAATCGCGTAGAAGATATTCTTAAAAAGACTAACAAGTATGATGCTGCACGGGTTATTCTTTCTCTATTGGAAGCATTTGATGCCGAAATTAATGCGATCCACAGAAGAATAAATGAAAATGAGAATCAAAAGCGTAATTTAGTAATGCTGGGAATGTATTCAAATACCACTCAACACATATCTGCGATGTTAAAATTAATCGACTATCTTATATCAAAACCAATAAACGGCAAATCTGTTCTTTCAAGTACACCATCAATTGATACTTTTGTAGAATCATCTCGTTCTGGTGATTTTACAGAATCTAAGCAATTAATTAAAGAAAAATATAACAAGTACATTTCAATTACTTACAACGATATCGGACTCTTGGCAGGGGATATTGGTGCTAGACGATATTATGCAATAACAAATCCTTTAGTTCTCAACTTGGAATTAGTAGAACAAATCTTAGATCTAACGCATCATTTTTGGCAGATGCTAATGGCAGAAGCTGCACTTTATCAGCATTATTCTGTGGCATTAAGGGATAATACACTAATTCCAGTAAATGTTACTCCACAAGAATTTCTTGAAAAAATAGATTTGCATCCAAGAAATATTGGGACTTCAGAGACATTTCCAAATTGGAAATATGACATTAAAAAGTCTGGTGAAGATACAATTGATAGCACACGCTTTGATAGGGCATCACCAAATAACAAAGAGAAACTTTTACAACAACGTAAGCTTGAGTTAGATGAATTTCGTAAATTAAGAAATTTTGAAAAAATGTTTCAAGAACAAGTTGGTATCAGTTTTAATGAATTTATAATAATCACACATGAAATTTCCATGATTGCTTATAATAATAATGACGTTGCCGTTGTTCATTTGCCAAAATCACGGTTACTTACTAAGATAAGGAAAGGCACAGGGTGTTCAAAGAAAAACATAGAACACGTTTTGGAAGTGTTCACGTGGAAAAAAAATTATTCAATTTCGCAACGACCTCTCATTTTTGATGGCATTAATTACTTGTATAGTTGGACTAGTGCAATTATGTCACTCTCTTCTCCAATTCATGAGTGTTATGATAAGACGATAGACAATGATCTCAAAGGGAAAGACTTTGAAAATGATTGTAGGATTATTTTTAAGAATCATCACATGTTAGTGTGTGATAAACGCATAATCATAGATAGACCCATCTTGACAGCTGATGTATCTATAGAACTATTGGGGTATCAAAAAAATGGCACGGATATTGACGTTGTAGGAGCAAGAGATGATATATTATTCATAATAGAGTGTAAAGAACGAAAAATTCCCAACATTAGAGAGAATACATTGATGAATCATTTTGAAAAACATTATCAAGAATTACTTCATAATGCTAGATGGATATCAGAAAACTTCACAGAATTTCAAAAAATTATGAATTCTCAAAAAGTATTCATAGATACAAACTATAGATTTGTGATGCCCTTGCTTGTAAGTAATCTTATTTTCACTCAAGAACAGCAGTTTCTGATTTGTAATTTATCTGAATTGGAGCAAATTGTATTACAAGCAAAACCTGCGGGTGCATCTACCTGTGAAATTAAATTTGACTCTGGGGTCTTTGTCAAGTTACCAGTTTATGAGATTCTCAATCAAGGGGAAAATCAACTTCCTCAATAATGATACGTTAATTTTTCATGTGCAATAATCACAATCTATCTTTCAATGACTAATCAAAAAAAATGAAATTCTGAAAATTCTACGATAGTAACATAGAACGAAAACTTCATTTTGACTCTAAAAAGGTCAATACAAAAATCATTAAAGTCTGTAAATATTCGATAAGGATTTCATTTTGTACGTGTTATCAAACATTGGATAACACTCACTGGATTTGTTTCTCGGTGTATCAAAAAACTACTTGAGAACAACGCATTCCAAGTTCTTTTCGTTTTCTCTCTGATGTTTTGGCATACCAAGTGCTTACTGTTCCTGCGGTCTTCCATCCAAAGGCATCTGCAATCTCTTCGTTTGTAAGACCTGCATCTCTTAGTTGCTGTGCTAACGTGTGACGCAACATGTGCATTGGTCGCTTGAACATGAACTCTTTTGTTCTGGCATCAACCTTGTCCATAATTCTTTCATAGTATGACCTCAACCGAATCGACATCTGGCCTGCCATCTTTGATGCATTCTTGTTGTTTTGCATGTCAGAGCCTCCGTCCTCAAACCACAGAAAGTTTGAGCCAGATGCATGGCTTTTCCATTCAAGCAATACTTTTTTGAGGTCAAGCGGTGGATACTTTGTCTTCCACTCTCCGTTCTCGCCCAAGAACCAGTGGCCATGAGGATCCTTTGATTCGTGTTGCTCCAGCTTGAATGATTCCGTTCCGTCCTCGTTTTTCTCGTCAAAGTAGATTCGGTCCCATGTCATCTTTGCAATGGAACGCGCCCGGGCACCTGTTCGCAATCCGACACGGAACCATGTGTACATCTCGATATCTTTTGCATCCAGCATCATCTTTCCAAGTTCTTCTGTCACTTGAGATGAAAAGCAGACTCCTGCATAGCCTCCAAAGTTGTCATGAGCTGACGACAATCCGTAAATCTTTCCCATCCTTGTTGGAAATACAATACCAAAACTTGCGATAAAGTTTCTGTAACTTACGCGATAGTTTCTTGTTCCTTTTGATGGAAATTGTTTCTTGTATGATACGATAAACTTGGTCCAGTATTCTATTGCGTTGTTTTTTGACGAGATGACATTTGCTGGTTTTGTTTTTATCACTCCAAAGATGTATCTGACTGACTGGACATACCCTTGGATGGTGCGTGGTGCAATCTGGCGTGCGATGCAGTCATCTATCCATTTAGATATTTCCGGGATCTTTGAGAAGCTGTCCTTTGATAGTGAGCGGTAGTTGACTCCTTCTTTTAGTAGCCGCCCTGTCTTGACATAGAGTTTAACCATTCGGAGTCGTGCCATCGCCTTGAGGTAGCGCCTTGTCTGCCGTGTAGACTTGCCAAGGTGCAGTGCAAGATCTCCAGTTGATGTCATACCTTGGTTTATCAGATCTTTAATTTTGAAATAGACTAGTTCTTTCTCTGTTCTCTTTCCGTGGAACCTTACTCGCCTTGTCTTGGAAAAAGAGTACCTGTAAAAATTTTCATGTCCGATTTCTCCGACTGTCTGTGAATTTTTGTAATTGCTTTGTTCCAATAATGTCAGGTTACGACACAATAATTATATTCTCAACTTATACCACTCGTTTCGGTAGCCCGATAGTCTAGTGGCCAAACAATTTTTGGGCTAGGGATTCCAGGCTCTGGATCTTACGAGAGGACACCTGGGGACGGCAGTTCGAATCTGCCTCGGGCTATCTTATTTTTTTTAAAAAATGCCTTTGACTATCTAGAAGCCATTGCGATTCTTTCTAGTTCATTTTTCTTCTTAACTGATGGTGCGTTCATGTCGTTTGCAGCAGCAAGAATCAGGTGCTCTGCCAAGTTTTCTTCGATAGCTTTTGGATTTGAAAATGTCGCATCTCGTACTCCTTCTGCTATAAATCTCAGTGCAAGGTCCACTCTTCGAAGAGGGGCCACATCCACAGAGACGTGATATACGGTACCGCCGTAAACTATCCTTGTTGTGTCCTCATTAGGAGCTGAATGCTCCACCGCCCTTATCAAAACTTCAACAGGATTCTTGCCTGTTTTAAGATGCATTATTTCAAACGCTACCTTGATTGTATTAATTGCGTGGATCTTTTTCCCGCCCATTCTACCAGTGTTCTTTGCATATTTTTTCCCAAAATGAGACAGTTTGTTTACAAGTCTCTCCGTTATGTTGACTTCGGCCTTGTTAAATCTCTTCAATGCAGAACGGCCAAAGGACATTGGAATTATCTCTTTTTTTAGAGAGATAACATTTCGCAGGCCAGGATCTTTAATCTCAATCTTGGATGTATCCCATTTTCTGAAAAGTAAGAGGTTTTGTGTTTCTGTCATTTTCTATCTTCTCGGTTTTTCTTTCTTACCATAAACTAATTCGTTAAGTGAAGTGCCGTTTACTTTGAATACCTTCCATCTCACTCCAGGAATATCTCCCATTGCTCCACCCATTGATGCACCCATTCCTTCGACATGAACTTCATCATGCTCATCAACGAAATTTAGTGCGCCGTCTTTTGGCAGGAATGCAGTTACGGTCTTACCATTTTTTATGAGTTGAACACGAACACATTTTCTTACAGCAGAGTTTGGCTGTTTGGCCTCAATTCCTACTTTTTCAAGTACAATACCACGGGCTTGAGGAGCTCCTCCAAGTGGACTTGCCTTTTTGTCCAAGCCGAGTTGTCTTCTTTTGTAGGTTCCGATAGACCATCTCTGTTTCTTTCGTTTATCTCTAAGAACTCTTCCTGCAAATAGACCGAGGGGGGATTTTGCCATTATACATTACTCCATTATTTTTTCAGGACTTTGTATTAGTACGCTAGAAATTTGAAAGTATCTTTTTGCAAGCAATCTGGCCTTTTCGGCATTTCTTCCTTCCCTGCCTACCACTATGCCTTTTTTCTTTGCATCAACAAGAACAATTGCTTGAAGTGAACCGTCCAATCTTTTGTTTAATTTAACTTCTGATACCAATTTTGGATTTAACATATTTTTTAGAAAATCTGCTGGATCTTCAGAATATTCAACTAGCTCGACATTTCTTTTTACCACATTTTGAAGATTTCGTATTGTAGAGCCGCCTTTTCCAATTGCAAGTCCCATCTTACCTGGATTTACTACAAAAATTACTCTGTCTTGTCTTTCATCTTCGATGCAGTCACGTGCTGTTGCACCAGTCACATTTTGAAAAAGTGACATTAGTTTTATTTGATCTGTTGTTAGTTTGATTGTCTCTGTCATATCTTTTTTAAACTCGATCTCTTTGAGGGACATTTAAATCTTGATAGGCGGTTTGATAAAAACAAGACATTTATGCTTTCTTCTCTGGTTC
>JBOGQT010000097.1:0-14022 GCA_050749105.1 Nitrosotalea sp.
TCTAAAGATCTTATGCTTGAAGAGACAATTGAATTCTTGGGAAAAAATGATCTTTTTAGTCAGAAAAAAGGCTACACGGTGTCTGAATATAAAAATGAAAAATGCTGTATAGCTCATGCACTTTCTCTTGGATATGAAACATATGCGTCAAACTGGCACTCTGTGATTATTCAAAAATTACGAGTCTAATTGTGTCAAACCAGATTCATATGATTGCCCAGAATGGGCTCTATTGTGAGTAACGAATACCAAAACGGTCCTGGCATAAATGACGAATATTCCTAATCGTTTTAATCCTTAATGTAGTAATTAGTAATATGTCAGACATTTCAGGAGGTTATCCTGAGGGAGTATGGGATGCTATGAGAAGCCAAGAGTTGGAGCCATTAAGTGAGGAGGATGGATACAGATGGGGACTTTCACATATAGAACATGTGAAAAAAGAACTATTGAAGCTGGAAGAAAGGGCATTGACAAAACGTGATGTTGAATTGCTTCATAATATAGTCACTTCAAAATTACGTGCAGTAGAAGTAGAGCATGAACTTAGAGAAAAACTTGGCAAAACACAAGAATAATTTCAAGTCTTAATTTCTGGCATTTATTTCAATATTAAACTTCTAGGTAGAAATATGATAATAATTTTTCTGTATGATCAATTCAGACACACGTGAACATATTATCAATATGTACAGTAAAAATGACGTTACAAATATGGATCTAGGACAAATTTTCAAAATAGGAATCAAAACAAAAATTAATGCAATGGTAAACATCGCATCTGCTATCTCAATAGCGACTGTCTCTTTTTCCAGCTATTCTGTGGCAGGACATGCTTCAGGGACAGATGACGCAATACACTACATAATAACAGGAGTTATCATGCAAGCAGTGGTGGGGATACCAGCTTATTTTGTTGCACGTTCTATCACAAAGCCAATCATAAAAATGACGTCAATGGCAGAAAAAATCGGCCATGGTGATCTCACAGGTGATATGATGGAATTAAAATCACACGATGAGCTTGGAAAGTTAACTCAAGCATTTAACACTATGATTGTTAACTTGCGACAATTAGTAACGCAAGTGAGAGACAGTTCTTCCTTAGTTGCCTCAAATTCTGAACAAGTAGTTTCTTCCACTGAGCAGATGAATTCATCTGTACAACAAATTTCTTCAACAATTCAGCAGATATCAAAAGGCTCACAGACTCAAGCTCAGGAGCTGGAAGCAACTAGCAAAGTTGTAACAAATCTTACAAAAAACATGAAAAGTCTTGCATTAAAAGCTAGTACAACAGCTGAACTTACAAAACAAGTTGGAGCCATATCAGAATCTGGTTCAAAAGCTGCATCCGAAGCTGACTTTAGAATGTCAAAAATCATTAGCGTAACTAATGAGTCAGCTCGAAAAATCAAAGAATTGGCTGATAGGAGTGGTGAGATTACATCTGTCTTGGAAGTTATACGAAAAATCGCTGATCAAACGAACCTGCTTGCATTGAATGCAGCTATAGAGGCAGCTCGTGCGGGTGAGGCAGGAAGGGGATTTGCTGTAGTAGCTGATGAGGTAAAAAGACTTGCAGAAGGTTCAGCTAAATCGTCTGAAGAAATAGATGGACTGATAAAACAAATCCAAGATGACGCTCACGATACTGTACAAAGTATGGAGGGCAGTAGTAAGGAAATATCTGAAGGTAGACTTGTAATAGATAAAGCACTTAAGGCGCTCAACGAAATTGCAACAAAAGTAAAAGAAGTATCTGTAAATGTAATGGATGTAGCAAATACTACTCAAACTCAAGTTACTGAAATAGAACGACTATCAAAAGCTGCATCTGAAATAGCTGCAGTTTCTGAGCAAAATGCTTCTGCAACTGAAGAAGCTTCAGCTGCTACCGAACAACAAACAGCTGGGACCCAAGAAATATCTGCATCAGTACAAAAAATGGCAAACATGGCAGATGAACTTTCTAAAATTGCATTGGGCTTCAAACTACCAGAAGGTTCCAGTTCATCAGGTTCACAACATAATGCGACTAGAAAAGAGGTAGTGGCACAGTAATGAGCGAGACTGTTGTCGAGGAATATTTACAAGCTGTGGTATTTAGACTGGTTGACCAGAAAACAAACAAGAAAGAAGATTATGGCGTATCAATAGAACAGGTGCGCGAAATACGACCATTAGAATCAATTACCAAGGTACCAAACGCCAAGACCTACGTTAGAGGCGTAATGAATCTACGGGGCATGATAGTCCCAGTAATAGATATGAAAGAAAAATTGGGTTTTAGTGGGGCAACAAGTACACAGTCTTGCATTCTTGTTGCCGATGTAAAAGGTAAGCTGACAGGTCTTTTAATTGATGAGGTTGACCAAGTCATGAGAATTCCATTAAATGAGATCGAAACAAATCTCTCGGGGGGACTTGAATCACTAGAATACATAAACGGTGTTGCAAAAACATCAGGAAGACTAATTGTCCTTTTAGACATGATAAAACTTCTAGAGTATGATCCTTTGCTGTCACAACGAGGCGCATAACATGTCTACAACCGCAACAAAGATTTTGATTGTAGATGATGCATCATTTATGAGAGTTGTCCTAAAAGATATTCTTGTATCTCATGGGTTGGTATCTCATGTTTACGAAGCCGGTGATGGCCTTGCAGCAGTGGAATCATACAAGCAATTCAAACCTGATATAGTGACAATGGACATAAACATGCCAAAAGCAGATGGGGTACAAGCTCTGAAATCCATCATACAACTCAATCCAAAGGCAAAAGTGGTCATGGTGACATCTGTTGAACAAAAACATATAGTACAAGATGCCATAAAATCAGGTGCAAGAGATTATGTGGTAAAACCATTTGATCGATCTAATGTAGCTATGGTGATAAGCAAAGTTATCAGGGCAAGATAACATGATGGCAGAATCTGAGAAGAATCAGATTAACGTCATGATAGTTAATGATTCTCCATATATGACAGAATTATTACGTGATTTGTTATCGTCAGAAGATAACATTAAGGTGGTTGAAACTGCACGAGATGGACTTGAGGCATTACGAAAAATCAAACATATGACACCGAATGTCATATTATTGGATCTAGAAATGCCTAACATGGACGGATTATCGTTTATTGAAAAAGTGATGAAAGAAAAAATTATAAATATAATTGTTGTCAGTAATTATAGTAAATCTGGAGCCAAGCTTATTTTAGATTCGCTAGAATCAGGCGCAGTTGATTTTATTTCCATACCGCAAGATGACAATGAAATAATAAAAAATCTAAAAAGCATATTAATATCGAAAATCGAAATTGTTTCCAGATCTAATCCTGATGTCTTGGTTCCGAAAGCTATTTCAAAATTGCGACCACCGATAAACAAGAACAATGCACAGAAAGAGATGGCATCAAAAGTGGTTGTTATAGGCGCGTCAACTGGTGCTCCAAGAGTAATAACGACCATTCTTCAAGAAATTCCAAAGGAGATTCCAGCTGGATTTTTGATTGTACAGCACATGTCAAAAGAATTCATTTCAACTTTTGCAGAAAGACTAGACGAAGTATCAAAACTGCATGTCAAACAAGCCACAGAAAACGATTTGATACAAGAAGGTACGGTATTACTTGCTCCAGGCGACATGCATATGGAAGTGTTGTCATCTCACAGAATAAAACTAAATCAAGGTCCTAAGAGATTTGGAGTTAGGCCAGCTGTAAATGTTACAATGGTATCAGCGTCTGAAGCATTCGGTGCTAATACAGTAGGTGTATTATTATCTGGAATGGGACAAGATGGCGCGTTTGGGATGAAAATGATAAAGAAAAGACGTGGAATGACACTTGCACAAAACGAATCATCGTCAGTCGTATTTGGAATGGCAAAGGCGGCAAATGATCTTAATGCAGTTGATAAAATGGTGAATGCTGATGATCTGGCGCAAGAAATAATCAAGGTGGTAAAACAAAATGTCTGAAAATAGCAAATATCGTGAGATGTTTGTGCAGGAAGCCTTGGAACATGTAGAAAGTCTAAATCACCATCTCTTGAAATATGAAGAAGAACCAAATGTAAAAGAACATGTAGACGTTCTATTTAGATCTGCACATACCATAAAAGGCATGGCTGCAACCATGGGGTATGATCAGATTCGAGAAATTTGTAAGACAATTGAAGAAATTTTTGATAAATTCAGAAAATGTGAAACCCAAATAACTTCAGAATTGGGGAATGTGGTATTTCTTGGAATCGATCACTTGAGACAACTGATAAATGATGAAACAAAAAAAATTGATCTGGATGAGTTTCTAAATTATGTGAAAAACCCAAATGATCTTAAAATAAATAATTCGGAATCTGGCCCTACGTCTGCACAAGAGGTAAAATCTCCTACCGTTAGAGTAAAAATGCAAGATCTTGACGCTCTTGTGAATTTGGTTGGAGAAATGATGATATCTAAAATGCGACTAGATCAAATAGTACAGGCATATCACTCTGATGAAGGTAGGGAAGTGTTGCGTAATCTAGGCCGCCTGATTACAGATATTCAATATCAGACAATGAAAATTAGACTAGTCCCGATAGACCAAGTCTTTAACAGGTTTTCTAGAATGGTACGTGATGTTTCTGCATCTCTTGGCAAAGAAATTAAGCTGGAAATGGAAGGCTCTAGCATTGAGTTGGATCGTACTGTATTGGATGCAATTACAGATCCTCTTCTTCACATGCTGAGAAATTCAGTTGATCATGGATTGGAAACACCATCTGAAAGAAAAGAAATGGGAAAACCAGAAACTGGCACAATACAATTGAAAGCTAATCGCATTGGGGATAGAGTAGAGATACAAATTGTTGATGACGGAAAGGGCATTAACCTAGAAGCAATTAAGGTAAAAGCATTAGAAAAGAACATCATAACTCGAGAAGAACTCGATCACATGTCTAGCGAGGAGATTGTTGGACTGATTGGAACTCCAGGTCTTTCAACTGCAAAAACAGTCACTGATATATCTGGACGAGGCGTCGGGATGGATGTTGTAATGACCAAGGTCAAAAATGTTGGTGGGCATGTAAAAATATTGACTGAAAAAGGAAAGGGAACCAACATCACATTAACCATACCAATGAGCTTGGCTATAATAGGCGGATTGTTAGTTAACATTTCAAATCAGAAATACGTTCTGCCTCTTTCTAGTATATCTACCACAATCACGGTTGACAACACGGAGATAAAACATGTTCACGGAAAAGAGGTGATCACTTTAAGAGATAAAGTCGTTCCCATAATCCGCGCCTCAAAAGCATTAGGATTAGATTCTGTGATTGATACAGTGGTTAATGCTCAAGTAAACATAGTAATTGTAGATAAGGACGGCAAGTCTTATGGTATAGTTGTAGATTCACTCGAAAAAGAACAAGAAGTTGTAATAAAACGTCTTGATGGCATGTCTAATTCATTAGCAACATTTTCAGATGCAACTATCTTACCTGATGGCAAGGTTGCGTTAATTCTTGAGCCATCGTTATTAGTGTAGGGGAATAGAAAATGGATGCTAAGACCCTGAATCATACAGAACTGTGTTCTCTTGAAAATGTATTGAGTTCTTATATTGCACAAAAGACATCGGTTGCCTTATCCTCCCTTCTTGGAGAATCTGTCGCACATACCATAAAGAAAACTCATACAGAGACTTCGAAAATTGGAGATCTGGAAAATTTTATCAAAGATCTAGTTCTGTGCTCGGTGTTTCTTCATGGAGGCGGAGATATACGTTTAGGCATTCTATATTCAATTCCTGAGGATGACGCAAAACAAATTGCGGCAAGGTTGTTATGTATGGAAAAAATTGATTCTCTTGACGATTTGGGAAAATCTGCTATATCTGAAGTTGGAAATATCATGTCAGGCTCATTTTTCAATGCTTTATCTGATCATACGGGTCTAAAAGTGGATCTCTCTACTCCAGATTTTGCAATGACGTCAATTTCTTCATTATTAGAGCCTCATGCATCGGGGTTTCTCTGTTCGCTCAGTGATATCGCAACAGAGATAGAACTGACTGGCGTGAACAGTAGTGTACGTGTACACATGTTAATAATTCAAGATCATGATAATGCAAGAAAACTTTTGAATGTTAAACGTGATATCAATTGACAAGTACCAAGATCAATGCAAAAGAAGACTTGGATATGTGTAATTGTTATGTGATCTGTTTGCGTGGTGAATATCTTGAGTTTTAACGAATTGTCCATAAGCACAGATCTACTGAATATGTTTGACAAGGTGTTTGAAGGTTATGGATCTGATATTAGAAGATACAAGTTACCCTTCATAAAAAGAAGACTGGATAGAAGAATGAGGATTCTTGACATAAGTGATTATTCTGAATATGCTACAGTCTTGAAAAATGAGAGGCAAGAATTTGAAGAGTTATTTGCGTCATTATCAATCAACGTAACTAATTTTTTTAGAGATTTTATGGTATATGATAAATTTAAGTCGTTAGTACTACCGAAATTAATATCTGATATTGACAAGCAGAATAAAATTCGAGTATGGAGTGCTGGATGTGCGTCCGGAGAAGAGGCCTATTCGCTTGCTATTATGTTCACACCTGCGGTTTGGGAAGCAAATAATCTTGGTATAGAAATAATTGCAAATGATATCAATAAAAAAGCAATCGAGCATGCAAAAAATGGGAAGTATCCTGCAAAAAGTGTAGAACAATTACCCAAAGATATCACTGCCAGAAATTTTCAAAAGATTACAAACGGGGAAAATAATGTTGAATATGAAATTATACCTAGCATAAAAAACTTAGTGACATTCAAAGTGGAGGATATATTGTCTAATGACGCAAAACATTTTGATGTGATATTTTGTAGAAATGTATTGATTTATTATGAAAAGGAAGCTCAGGAATTAATTATGACAAAATTTCATCATTGCTTGAAAGAATCTGGATATCTTGTATTAGGAATGGATGAGACCATGCTGGGACGAAAATGTGAAAAATTATTCAATCCATTAATGGCACGTGAGCGAATTTACCAAAAGATTTCTACGGTCAATCATTAAAGAATATTCTTGTTTAATCTTTGGCTTTGACGAAGATATGAACATGTCTGATCAAACTGCACAAGCGTATCAATATTACAATCTTGGAACAAATAAATCACTAATGATACAACAAATACCGCTTAACCTGTTAAGATCAAAACAACTTCTAAATTCAAAAGTGGTCATAATGGTATCGGTTCTATTTATTTTTGCCCAAACTGTGTGCTGTAAATAATGAGGGATTATGTTAAAACCTAATAGTTGTGATTTACAACAATTGAATTGTGCTTTAAATTCATTTATTGCTTCAAAAACAATTCCTTCTCTTAGCTTAATTCTTGAAGAACCAGTGAAATATTTTCTTAAGAAAACACAAGCAATTACATTTACAGATCTTGATCTTCTTATTTCAGGTTTAGAAGAAATGAAGATGATGTCTGCAGTGTATGTCAAATGTGAAGGGGATATACATATTGGTGTGTTGTGGTATATGTTAGAAGAAGAATCCAAACCATTAGCAGCAAAGTTACTTGGGAAGTCCCATATAAAAAAATTTGATAAACTCGCCATTTCATCTATTTCTGAAATTGGTAACATATTGACTGCATCTATCGTTAATGCAATATCGTGTGATACAGGGTGTAAGATGTGGTCATCTGTACCTGGTTTTGCTGTTGAATCATTAAGAACATTACTTGAAGCAATAGCATCTGATTTTGGAGACCAATCTGATATGCTGATTGTATCAGTTGTAGAATTTTATGGTCTCAATTCAAGAACTAGACTACAAATGCTTCTTATTCAGGATCCAAAAGAAGCAAAAAAACTTGTAGTATAACGGTTGGTCTCTGATGAATCGTACAGTTGAGGTGAAAATGGGTGGACTGGCAATAATCCATGATGAATCAGCTGAATTGAAAACTTTTGTAGGCTCATGTGTGGCCATATGCCTTTTTGATATTCAAGCTAAAGTGGCAAGTATGGCTCATGTGGTACTTCCAAAGAAAATAAGTAACAGATTATATACTACGGAAGATGAGATTGGAAAATTTGCTGATACTGCGTTTACATACATGATGAGTAATATGCTACAGATGGGAGCAGATCCAAAAAGGATTCAAGCAAAGATGGCAGGAGGCGCTACAATATTTTCTCATGAATCTGAGACTAACTTGTTTAATATCGGTTCGAGAAATGTTGTGGCCATAAAACAGATCTTGAAAGAAAACGGTATTATCTTAGTTTCTGAGGATACTGGGGCAAATTTTGGCAGGTGGGTTAGATTTAGTCTAAGTTCTGGCAAAATGACAGTAATATCAAACCTTAAAAAAACGAAAAAAATAATTTGAATCTATTTTATACGTAGATCCAAATGTCTAGTTAAAATGTACTAACTACAAATTTTACGATTATTAAGAAACTTCATTTAGATATCTTGGAATAAAAAGACAATTTCTCAGATAAATAAATAACCTACCTCGAACAAGGATCTATGGGAATGGTAGGTATTGGAGATCCGGATACTGGATATTAGGAATAAATTAATTGTGTTTTCTGTTGTAACTGGGGTATTTCTTCCTGCTCGGATGCTTTTCTATACTTATGTCTCACCACATTGGATTGGAAGTTTAGGTCTGGTCTCGTCTATTATGATAACCATGACATTTCTGGCTCACAAGAACAAACTTGGCCGTTTTGGTAATATCTTCATAGATCAGATGACAAAAACAATGAAAGGAAGATCTGGCAAGATAGCAATGGTGATTTCGTTGCTTTTAATTGCTTATCTTGGAAGTACTTTGGTCTGGATTGAAAGGGGTAATACAATATATTCTGATGAAAAACATATTATTTCTCAGCTCATATTTTCGAATTCTAATCTTAGTTCATTACAAATAAAGGATATGAATGAAATCTTGCAAACGCATCAAAATGATACTTTTTTTGGCCTATCGCGTTTTGATCAAATTGTCTCAATGACCTATGCAATAATGAATGATACTATGGGGGGATGGCTTGTTAATCTTGATACTATTTTATTAATAGAACAATTCGAGGTTTTGGGTCTGATATTTTTCTACAGGAAATCATATATCAACCATTTACATGTGAACATTACACGACATGACACCTCTGTATCTTAAAACAAAAATGCTCTATATTGAAATCTTATTCTGTAATGAATTCAAATATGATCGTTTCAGAACTATCTATCATGTTTATTGTGAAAATACACTAGCCTTATCAAGTAGAGGAAAGAATTGCATCGTATGATTAATGGTGGTTTTAACCATGCTGTATGTGTAATATGTTTTTTGAATTCAGACTTGGTTGTAAAACATGTTCGTTCATTTTATACAACCATAAGAGTTAATGTCTCTTTCTGAACATAAAGATATTGGAATGACGCAACAACCTACGGAGCATGAAAAAAAATCATTAGTAGAAGATCTGAGTACGCTTACTGGGCGTGCTTTTAAAGAACTTGATTCCCTTCAAACTGAACTTCAGGAAAAAGAAAAACTCCTAAATCAATTAGCATCTGAATCAATGGAAAAAATCAAAGAATTATCAAAAATAAATCACGATCTACAAGACAAAGTTGGCTTTTTACTTGATCTTAGTGCATCGATGAATAAAAAAAATGATGAGCTAGTCAAATCTAATCATGATCTTGAACAACAAAAGTTTCATTATAACAAAATGACAGTAGAATTAAAAGAAAAACTCGACAAAGTGCTAACAAAAGAAAAAGAATTGTCAATGCAACGCGATTTTCTTGCCAAACAGGTGGATGAAAAAACTCAAGATTTGATAAAGGCCACAAAATTCACTGTAATAGGTGAATTAGCTGCAAGGTTGGCTCATGACCTGCGTAATCCTCTTTCCATAGTCAAGAATACGATGGATATAATGCGCGTAAAACCAAATATGAGAATAGAGGAAAGATTACAACATTTTACTAGGTTTGATAGGGCTGTACAAAGAATGACACATCAAATTGATGACGTGCTAAACTTTGTAAAACGATCTGATTTGACACTTCAAGTTACTTCAATCCTTGCTACCATTGATAGTGCCTTTGTTGGCATCATGATTCCACCAGATGTAAAAATATCAAAACCAATTTCAGATATTCAGGTGAACTGTGACTCCAGAAAACTTGAAGCTGTATTTTCAAATCTACTGATTAATGCGATTCAAGCCATGGAAGACAAAGGAGAGATAAAAATTAGAATGACTGACCTAGGATCTAGTGTTCAGTTAGAATTTGAGGATGCTGGACTTGGCATATCTTCAGACATACTGCCAAAAATATTTGATCCACTCTTTACAACAAAACAAACTGGCACAGGTCTTGGTTTATCGATTTGTAAGAGTATAGTCGAACAACACGGTGGAACAATATCAGTAAGATCTCCGCCTACAATATTTACTGTACGATTACCAAAAAATATCTCACAAAAGTACGAAATACATTCTCCTTATACAACTTGAGAAAGTATTCTACTGTTAAATGAAAATGTTTAACGTAATTTACTTTGTCGCATAATGTGAATAATTCTGCCATCATTTAACGTATATTGGACAGCGATTATTTTGTCCACTGGGATCTCTCTAGATATATCGTTTGATTGTATTTGTCTATATTCGTTTTTGCCTACCTTGGGGCTTGGTAAATCTTGATCGAATAAAAATTTTGCAATCGCTAATTTTATTATTGTATTGCTTGAACAGTTCTTATCTCTAGATAGACTATCTATACCTTTGATCATAGATTCTGGCATGATTACATTAATTGTGCCATCCACACTTCTATAATAGTAGTCTGAAAGATAAGATCTGTGGAATTTTCACTTTGCGTTAGATTCCAAAGTGGAACTGTCAATAATGAAATCTAACGTAAACTCTTCAAAGTACACGTATTTTCTATTTTTTTGACCAAAAATTCTAACGAAAACGGTTTTTGTAATATTTCGATAGAGTCTTTCAGGATAGCGGAAGCATCATCTAGGACTCCACTTCCAAATGCAGAGGCAAATATGATTTTTTGGCGTGGATGTAAATCCAGTATCTCTTTTGCTACTCGTACGCCATTTTTCTTTGGCATTACAAAATCAAGTAAAACTACATCAAAAGGATCTAATCCAGTAGGACACTTTTCTAACGCCATTTTGTATTTTGTTACACATTCTTCGCCATCCCTTGCTATTGTAACTAGGTGTTGATTTTTTTCAAATACTTTTCTGTATTGCAGAGCTGCAAATTCATTATCTTCACCTGACAATATCTGGAGTCCCATATTATGATGCTATTTGTTTGGTTGATAAATTAATACTAGTCTGTTCATGATATACAAACAACTAATTGAGAAGAGATCTCGATAATCTCTCATTATTTGCATGTTGTGTCACTGGTATTGAAAAAAGTATGGTGGCACCGCCGTTTGGGTTGTTATATGCTTGAATCTCTCCACAATGTGCATCTATAATTCCCTTGCACATGTATAATCCTAAACCATTACCTTCTAGATTTTCTCTCTTATGGCTCATAGTGGCAAATTTTTTGAATATTTTAGGAAGTATGTCTGGATGTATTCCAAGACCAGTATCGCTTATTCTGACTTCTACTGTATTGTCATAGTTGAGAGTTGATGTTATGTGTATGTGTCCACTGTATGTGAACTTTATTGAGTTGTTGAGTATGTTTCGAATAACTTGTCCAATGCGTACCCTGTCAGCTTCCACATCGATATCTCTTGTCAGTTCTGTCTTTAACGATACGTTTTCATTTAAATGCAATTGTGCTGTTTTGGATATGTCATCTATGAGAGCATTAAGATTGAACTTCTCAGTTGATATTTGCAATCTACTGTTATCGATTTTTCCAAGATCCAACATCTTGTTTGCCACATCTTCAATTTGATGAGCTTGTTTCACAATTCCAGCGAGAGCTTCCTCTTTATCGATATCTCCACATTTTGCCAGTTCAATAAATCCGTATATTGGATTGAGAGGGCTTTTAAGCTCATGAGAGGCCTCGCTAATAAATTCGTCTTTTAATATGTCTAATTTTCTAAGCTTCTCATTTGCTTTTTGAAGCGATTTTGTCTTTTTGATAACTTCATGTAGTAAATCTTTGTTTATCTGATTTACAAAATGTCCAGACGCAAGAGAAATAATTCCAGTGGATATAATTATGATAGTTTCTAGTGTCAATGATTTTTGTTTGTTTTCATCAACTGCAGTCTCTACATTCTGATATGATGCTTCTATATTATTTAAAAGATCATTTTGTTTTGTATCTAACAAATCTCCTTTGACTTTTAGGTCATTTGAAAGTACGTCTATCTTGGTAATCTCAATCTTATTCATTGGTTGAAAAATATTGTTTGCTAGGTGCTCATACTCTGCATTGAGATTTTCTATCTCTGTTATTTTCGGTAAAATTAGGTTAGATTGAGGAACGACATATTCTTGCGGTAAGGTATCTGTTCCTATTTTCATGATGTTCTTTGCTTGCATGATCTGATTACTCATGAGAGTATTATACATGTAAAATTCATTTTCTGATGATTGAAAGCCTTGCATGTCTTTTATCTGCAAAGATTTTATTGCATTATTGAGTGTGTTTTCTTGGGTTTTTTGAATGTAGTTCATCTGAATTATTGTTTTTTCAAGTGGCATATTGAAATCTGTTACAATTCTCATTTGGTTACTAATAGTGTTAGTAGTGGAAATACTGAGAGCTATTACAAGTCCTAACATCAATATTATGATGCCCACTGATGCGCCAATTCTAAAACCGGTACTTGCCTTTTGGTATTTCATGATTTATTTTTCCCATTTGAATCCTAAAATCACGTAGATCTGCTTGGGCCTACGGGTACTGAAGTCCCAGAATACCCATCCCAATCTTTAAACCCGCGTCTTGCATGTTCTCTCCACATGAAAAGAGACCATCCCTCAATTTGAATAATCAAAGCCTTTAACGTGAATGGTTTATTCATGACCTCTACTTCTTCCTCGAGGCCGCGTAATTTTTTGATAACTTCTGTTCCATGACCCGTGATGAAAATTATTCGTTGTTTTGAATTGACTCTTTGAATTTCTCTTGCTACATCTATTCCATCCATGCCAGGCATTTGTTGATCTAATATAACAATATCAAAAAATGATCTGTTCTCACTATCGAGATTTTTTAAAAAATCTGAATATGTTTGAAGACATTCTATACCATCTCTTACTGTTGTAACCATGTGACCTCTGTTTTCAAGTGCAATCTTGTACGTCTCTGCCAAATCTTGATTATCTTCTGCAACAAGTATTCTTAGGGCCATCCTAACACATCTATTTCCGGTATACTGTATTTCCATATAGTAACTTGTTTGTTTGGAACAAACAGATGATAAAGCGGGCTAAAGATATACAGTTTTTCCAAATCTTAATTCACTAATCGCATGAATCTTTTATCAATCTTGAATCCTTCTAGATCTTTTTCATTTCTTAGAACATCCTTATATCTCGGATCCATTGAAATCATTATTTCTAATATGTCAAAAGATTCTTCTTTTTTTCCATCCTTTAGCATGGTGCATGATTTGTAATAAAGTGCATTTGTATTGATTGGGTTGGATACAAGTATCCTATCAAAGCATTCTATTGCTTCTTTGTGTCTGCCAATTGATGATAACAGTCTTCCTTTCTGACATAGTGTATTTCCATAATTAGTATCAACCGCTATTATTTTGTTATAACATGATAGCGCATCCTCAAATAGATCAAGAGATTCAAGAGCCAACCCTTTGTTATATAACGCTGGTATGTGACCCGGGTTATTCTCTAGTACTCTGTCAAAGCATTCTATTGCTTCCTCACGTCTTGTCATCCCTGATAACACCATTCCTTTGTTGTATAGTGCCAACTCATGCCTTGGATTGATATTCAATA
>JBOGQT010000098.1:0-4639 GCA_050749105.1 Nitrosotalea sp.
AGCTAATTGTGAATCTCAAATTGTGAATTATATTGAACGTTACAAAAGAAGTTCCAATGGGAAAAGTTTTTGCAGTAGGAGTAGGGCCTGGCTCACCAAAATATGTTACAGACATTGTTAAGGAAATTGTGATAAATTCAGATATAGTAATAGGTTACAAGTATACGCTCAAGACAATTGAGGGGCTGATCAAAGATAAAGAAGTTCATGAGATCACAATGCAAAATCAAGAGGAATCTTATCAGAAGTTTTCCAAGACTTTAGGAAACAAGACATGTGTTGTGCCATTTACAGGAGACGTGAACTTTTCCGAATCCGAGGTTGTTGATAGACTGATTGAAATTTTTGGAGATGTGCAAGTTGTTTCTGGTATAAGTTCAATCCAAGTAGCTGCATCAAAGGCAAGAGTCCCACTGGACAAAAGCAAGGTGATAACTATGCACATATCGACTAGCATAGAAGAAAAGAAAATTGAACTTCAAAAGGCGCTCATAGACGGATTGAGCGTGGTGCTAGTACCTCGTCCTTGGCCCAAGGAACCCTCGAAGCATTTTATGCAGTCAGAGATTGCGATTTATTTGAAAAATCATGGATTTGATACCTCAAAAATGAAAGTACATGTCTTTGAGTTTCTCACAACTGAAAAGGAAACGCATTTTATCGGGACAGTAAAGGATTTGGAAGGAAGACAGTTCTCTGATCTTTCCGTAATGGTGTTTGACCAGGCAAAGCTAGAATCATATGTCAGTTTCCAGTGATCTTTTACTAGTGTAAGGTTGGAACAGGACTGAAAGTATTGCTGTTTAGTATATGATTTTGTACGGATGGAAGTGATACAATTATGCCATTCATCCATATGTATGATGGATCATAGAATCTGATCATTCCTGTATCGTTAATGGTAACCTGAAAAGTTTGACCTGAAGCTATTGGGTCACTCTTTATCTTACCATCTGGAACGTATGGATTTACTGTGCTAAAGGTAGCAGTCCCACTCCATATTGAATGGGCAACATTATCATTGTTTTTCCAAATTATCGTGGTTCCCGGTGAAATTTGGATTTGATCAGGAGAATAATATCCATTCACATAATTTTGATTTTGTTGGGAAGCAGAACCTTGAGCTAACGACGATCCGGGTAGAATGCTTACCTGTACTGGAGGCGATTGTGTGATCTGGGAGACTGATATGATATTGCCGTTTAACCATGTGTTTGATGAATCATAAAAGGAGAATACGCCCGTTCCGGTTACTGTATACTGGAAGGTTTGGCCAGGGGCTATCACACCGCTGTCTATCTCTCCATCAGGAAAAAATACTGGACCTGTGGTTGTTCCTGCTCCTGCTCGACCACTCAATATCTCATGAGGAACAGAATCATTATTTTTCCAAACAATTATCGAGCCTGGGGTAACCTGTACAGAGGACGGAGAGAGATATTGATTATTTGTGGCAGTAGACGCTCCTTGCAATATGTTAATCTGGACTGTTTGTGTCTGGTTTGAAGTCTGAGCTGAAGTGGGGCTTATCACTCCTACCATCCACGCGTAATTTGGATCAAAAAATGTAATATCACCAGAAGTTTGTTCTTGAGGTAAATTCAGGTATTGTGCCGCTGCAGCATTAAGATAAGCTTTGGAGTTGAAATTTGTTATCGTGTATTGGAAGGATTGCCCCGGAGCTATAATTCCACTATCAATCATTCCATCAGCAGTATATGCTAGTCTAGAAGCATTCACTGCAATTGCTGATACTGCCCCACTCATTATCCTATGAGGTACGTTGTCATTATTGGTCCAGACTATCGTAGTACCTGGAACTATGCTAACAACTGATGGAGAGAAATATAGTCTACTGTTGATGCTAGATGCCCCAGGAGCGATGCTTATTCTCACAGCATTTGGTGGTATTGGATTCTGTTGTGTAGTTGTTTGTGAAGTTGGTGTCTGAGTGGAGATTGGTGCGGATGTTCCGGTCATGATTGCTTTTGCACTGTAAATAACTCGGAATGTTTCTGAGCTGTTTGTTATCTTACCAGTAACGCTGTAAACAAAACCATTTTGATTACTTTCTATCTGTCGTCCAAAGAGATTGATTTGTATGGTATTACCATGTTGATCTTGTGCGTTTCCCTGAAGAAGTAAGAACTTTCCATCTCGTAACAAAGTTGTAGTCCAATTACCAGTGTTGAGATAGTTATCACCATTAATCGTAACAAGACTGTTATCTAGTGTAGAAAGTATACTGCTACCACTTTGAGCGCCTGCAGTTATCTGTATATCAAGTGCGGAGTCAAGAATGTCTTGTGTACTAGCCACAAATCCTGTGGCTTGAATCAGATAATTGTCGTTAGATGTAAAATCAGAATATGCATTGTGGGGTAAGCAGAATATAATTAAAAGCCCGGTAATTGCCATTAGGGGCAAGAAACGAGATGCCATTTGCTTAACTAAACTCAAAACTTGTATTTAATCAGTAGGTATAATTTAACAACTCAATTAGGCAAATTCCCGGTTGATTGTCTTTTCGAGCTAATCCATTCATGTAACTCATTTATTACTCCATGAACTTTTTTTCTTTTCCTCTTGCCTATTTTATGTTAAAATAAAAATGAATCTAGTGTGTTTTGGGATGAACCAGGGTTGATCCAAATTCCTGAATCATGATATATTCAATAAATGCTGCTACAAGTAGCAATGCAATTACAATTCCTATTTCGATTACTGTTGGACGCAACTCTTCCCTAAGAGATTTCTTTTTTAGTATTGTGCTAACAAGAAGAAAACTTCGCGACATTCCAATAGAATAAGCGATAAGTTCCATTACGCCAAAAGGTGAGAGATAGATTATAGCAAGTGGAGGAAGTTTTGCAAGTGATGGTGTGGTTGATACCAGAGCCTTGAATGCCATTCCAGTTGACCATGCTGCAAAGGATCCCCATGCTATTCCAAAGCCTGGCAGAAACATGGGCAGTGCAATAGATGCGTTGTGCGTAAAAATTCCGACTGCATCAATTCCTTCTACAGCTTGCTGAAATTCCTTAACAAATGACTTGGAATCTTGTTGTGATATATTGCTTGCACTACCAACAGAATACGCGATTGAAAATATTGCAATGAAGATTAGAAATATCAGAATCCTTCTTTTTACCAACAACGAGTTTGTTTTAAGGAGTTATTTGAGGGTTGACAAGTCAGAACAGATTTAATTAAAAGTTGTATTATGACAGTTTGTGAAAGAAGAAGTATCCTCAGCAATAACATATGCATTAAGTAAGGGGTTTCAAATTCATCCTGATGCTTTCAAGATATTAGAGAAAATAGATGCAAGAGAACTTCAGAATATAATTAAACAAGTTGTTCGTGAAAAGGCAAAGCAAAACCTATTTTTAATAAATCAGAGCGACCTCAAAATGTTTGTCGAATCAGAAATTGATGAAAGTGTTGAAGACAAGTATGCTATATTGTTTGATCCTACAAAGAAAGTCACATCTGCAGAGGGAATAGTTGGTTTTACAGCACTTTTTTCTGATAGATATTCAAAACTACTTAAAATAATGATGCAGAGGTCACAGGCAAAGAAACTCACATCAATTGGAAATGTGACCGATGGCAAGCTTGGTGAGGAGGTGTTTATTGCCGGTCTCTTAATGGATAGAAAAATTGAACGGGACGTTACCAAACTAGTCATAGATGATCCTACAGGCTCTGTAGAGGTTTTAGTATTCAATCAAGAGTTACAGGAGACTGCAAACTCGCTTTTAATGGACCAATTTGTAATGGTCGGTATCACAAATGGTAAGAATGGTGGATTTATTGCAAAAGAACTCTTGGGTCCAGATATTCCAGATCACATAGCAAATCGTTCAAAGACTGAAGCGTATGCTGTTCTGATATCAGACATTCATATTGGCAGTAAGTACTTTATGGAAAAGGAGTTTACAGAGTTTATCTCTTGGCTTTCAAGCCCTGATCCAATATCAAGAAAGGTTCGCTTCCTCTTGATATGTGGAGACATTGTGGATGGGATAGGTATCTTTCCAAATCAAGACAAAGAGTTACTTTTGATGGATGCTAATGAACAGATGGCAAAAGCAGCTCAGTTGTTAGATAAAATTCCAAAGCATATCAAGACTTTCATTATTCCTGGCAATCATGACCCTGGTAGAAGAGCCCTTCCCCAACCTGCCATCCCAGAAAAACACAACATGAGTTTGTGGAACAGAGAGAATTTTTTCATGTTGGGAAATCCCGCCTTTTTGGAACTTAATGGGGTAAAGGTATTGATGTTTCACGGCCAGAGTCTTGATGATGTAGTAGGAACCACTCCAGGCTTGAGTTATGCACAGCCAGCAAAGGCAATGCGGGCATTATTGAAAACAAGACATCTCAGTCCAATTTATGGAAAACGAACGCCAATTGCTCCTGAACTTGAAGATTTTATGGTAATAAACGAGGTTCCCGATATCTTTCACTCTGGTCATGTTCATGTTGTCGATCTTGACATGTACAAGGGAACATTAATAGTAAATTCAGGAGCTTGGCAGAGTCAGACTGGTTTTCAGGCAAGTGTTGGTATCACTCCAACTCCTGGAATAGCTATAATTGTTAACTTGGCTACAATGAAGGTTTTTACAAA
>JBOGQT010000099.1:0-10898 GCA_050749105.1 Nitrosotalea sp.
CAACTACCATCACGACTGAAAAGATTGTCTTGAAAAGCAGCGATCTTGTCCTATCAAGCTGTCTAATTGCCAGTATGAACAAAAATATGATTGCAAAGAAAAAATATCTTTCCTGTGCTTGTCCACAAAGGCAATTCCAATCAATGAGGGAGCTTTTGATTACAGATGACAAAAACAGGGTTGCAATAATGCAGATCAATGTGTATATCTCAAATTTTATTCCTTTTTTGAAAGAATTTAACAGAGTGAACGCGACAAGAGCAAGAGGTATGAGATACATCCACCCTCCTACATGCTGAAAAAGATCAGGGGTATTGTGATAAAATATCTTGGCTGCAGATATGGTAAAACCGTTTACAGATGATATGAGAATATCATTTGTATTAGGCACGGATGGTCTGAACTGCTGCAAATAGCTGACAAAAATCGTTAGCGCTTGGACAAACAGTAAAACTGTAGGTATTGCATAGCTAGATATCGTTACTATATTATTTTTCTTTCTAAATTCACGAACTATGACATAAAGCAGTACTGGAAGAAAGATGACTGAAAAAGCTGAAGACAGAAAAGACATGGAACAGAAAAATGCATAGAGATATTTCTTCTTCCTAGACTTTATCTCAAATTCTTCATATCTGAATAATAACAGCGCTACAAAGAGCATAGCGAATATGTTTAGGAACAACTGAATGGCTGAGATATCTGAATAGATCTCTTCAGTAATTCCTGGAACAAGTATGACAAACAACCCGCAGAGAGCTCGAAGCAAGTCATTTTTTATGATGAACCGAAATTGTTTAGTGGCAAAAAATACTCCACACAATGTTGCAATGATTACAGCAGCAAGATTCATCCCAAGCAGAGCATTTGCGATGCCAAGCAAGTGCAAGGAAAAAAGGGTTACAAGAGTTGGGATGAAATGGAAATAATAATAGTGAGCAACAAAAATGCTACCCCAAGAATATTGCATTGCTGACCCCAAAAGAGTATTTACATCTTCCCATCGTGCAGGCAGAGTCAGCACATCGATTGGTTTTCTTAAAATAAGTAATACTATACCAAAAAAGAATAACAATGGTAGAAACCATCTTGCGTTTGCACTCTCATATGCAATTGAGTGTATTTTATTATTCAAATCAACATTTGATCCTTTGATAGATCTACAGGTTAACTGCTTATTATGAACCACATAAATTTGAATCCGTAAACCAGTCCTTTTTTTCTCTTCTGAGCCTCGGATTTTGATACGCCTTTTCTTTTTTTGAATATTATTGGGATTTCAACCAATTTTAGATCGTTTTCTATTCCCAACATGGTGAAGAAAATTGTAAAAAGCCAACTTTTTTTGTTGTTTATAATTTTCTGGGCATCAGGTAGCTCAAATTTGCCAATGATTTTTTCAAGAGAATCTCGTCGGATTGACCTATACGAGCAGCCCACATCAGTGAGGTTCACTATTCCCATGTGTAAAAGGCTGAAATATTTTAATTGCAATAATTTGGCCAAAAACAAATTGCCCCAGACATAAAACATGCTATTCTGGTTTCCCTTTTCTGACAGTACTTGAATTTGTCTTGTGCCTATAACCATGTCACAATTGCTCAAGTATGGAATCATTTTTTGTATGTCACTTGCATCAAACGTTCCATCACATTCTGTTAGAACTATTATGTTGGCATCAGTTTTCAATGCCTCTTTTAGGCCAAGATAACAGGAATGAGAATATCCTTTGTTTTCACTCTTGGTAATAACATTGGCGCCACATTGCTTAGCAGTCTCTACTGTCTTGTCCGTACTATGATTATCTATGACAAGGACTTGATCCACAAATTTTTGATTTTTGTAAGAATTTACAACATCTCGTACAACAATTTCTTCATTATACGTAGGTATAATGACGCATATTTTTGGATCTTCGATTGGGTTGTTTGTTAGGTAATATTTTTGGTGCTCGGTTTTGTAATGCTTTCTCTTAAAGAGAAATATTAGAAGGAATCCTATCCAAATGAAATCTGCCAGTATTATCCATTTTATGTATTTAGAAGTAGATAGTCTCTCGCCTATACTCATACCTTGCAATAATTCTTTCAAACCGCCTGTAACCCACGCGTATAATGTCAACACGATGACAACTATGTTAATTATTAACAGGATGGCAAATGAGATCGCAAAGGCGCTGTATAATTTTCCCATACTAGAGATTTCTCCAGAATATCAATAATAAACTGTTTAAAATTGGAGTCATAGATTTACTATTTGTTTACGAATGGTTCTCTGAATTTACTACCATATTAATACACACAAAACATTGGCATGTACGTTTTTATGATTATAAAGGACGAGTAAACCGTTGGCAAACATCCTAGTGACAGGTGCGTCAGGATTTTTGGGTACAAATCTAGTATACCGACTATTGGATTCCAATAATAAGATCACTGTGTTGACTCATAAACCACACAATCTCTGGAGGCTTGGTAAGATTATTTTTGGATTAGATGTGCGTACTGTTGATCTGACGAAAATTGAAGAAATTAGAAAAGCTGTAAAACAGACCAAGCCTGATATAGTGTTTCACTTGGCAACTTATGGGGTATACTCGTATCAAGATAATTTTGACAATATTATTCAGACTAACATAGCAGGCAGTGTGAATCTCATGAATGTATTATCTGAGTACAATATCAAGAAATTTGTTAATTTAGGAAGCTCTTTTGAATATGGCCCAAAATTGGCAAAAATTAAGGAGACCAACGATATGGACCCCTTAACTGTCTATGGCGTGTCCAAAGTAGCACAAACTAATTTTGTTCAGTATTTTGCAAAACATAGGAATCTACCTGCTGTAACGTTGAGAATATTTAATGCGTATGGAATGTTTGAGGAGAGGAATCGGTTAATTCCTAGCCTAATGTTATCAGCATTAACTAGAAAAACTTTGCATATTAAAAATCCAAAAGAGATACGTGATTTTATTTTTGTTAAAGATGTAGTTGATGCAATGATAAAAGCTTCTAAAATAAAAAAATCGGGAGTAATTTTTAACATAGGAACTTCAAATGGATATTCTGTTGAGCAAATAGTAAAGAAATCATCAAAGATAACAAATTCAGATACAATAGTTTTTGACAGTAATGAAAAGCCTGAAAATCACAGAAAGTTAATTGCAAATATAGACGAGGCCAAAAAAACACTTGGGTGGAAACCAAAAGTCTCCATTGATAGAGGACTGAAAGAGACTTTTGATTGGTTCAAGCATAATATTCATCTTTACAAATTCGCTAAATTAAGACAGTAAAAAATTCTCAATTTTTTTGAACGTGACTTTTAACAAATTCATTGAATTGAGCCACTACATATCTTAGCATCTCTTCATTTATACCAGGAAATACACCAATCCAAAATGTATTTGTCATGATAAGATCAGTGTTTGTGAGCGTGCCGTATATTCTGTATTTTCTGTTTTTAAAGTAAGGTTGTTTTATTACATTTCCTGCAAACAAGGGTCTAGTATCGATTAACTTACTTGATAAAAATGCGATTACGTCATCTCTTGAAAATGGGGCTTGTGGTTTTACAGTTATTGGAAAACCAAACCATGAGGGATCGCTATTTTTAGTTGCCTCTGGCAGAATGAAATATTCTTCAAGGTGAGTAAGGTTTTGTTTTAAAAATTGAAAATTATTTTTTCTTGCCTGAATAAATTTTGGAAGCTTGTCCATTTGAGCCAATCCTACTGCTGCCTGCATTTCAGTTATTTTCAGATTGTATCCCAGATGTGAGTACGTATACTTGTGATCATATCCGTATGGAAGCTCACCTAGCTGCCATTCAAAGCGTTTACCACACGTATTGCTCTTACCTGGGGCACAAAAACAATCTCTACCCCAATCCCTGAATGATTCTATAATTTGCATTAATTTTGCATCATTTGTTAGCACTGCTCCTCCCTCTCCCATTGTAATATGATGTGCAGGATAGAAGCTAAGTGTTGCAATGTCTCCAAAGGTACCTACAAGGTTACCACCATAGGTGGAACCCAGAGCATCACAGCAATCCTCAATTAACCACAAGTTGTGCTTTTCTGCTATGTGTTTTATCGTATCAAGATTAAGCGGATTTCCCAAAGTATGCGGCAACATCATGGCCTTTGTTTTTTCAGTAATCGCGTCTTCCAATAATTCCGTTTTTATGGCATAGGTGGAAATATCAACGTCAACAAAAACTGGAACAAGATCATTTTGTAAAATTGGATTTATCGTGGTTGGAAACCCTGCCGCGGCTGTTATAACCTCGTCTCCAGATTTTAACGAGTCATCACCTAGTCGTTCTGATGTTAGTGATGTCAAGGCCAAGAGATTTGCTGATGAGCCAGAGTTTGTAGTAATTGTGAAGTTAACGCCTAGAAACTCTGACAATTTCTCTTGAAATTCCTCATTAAATCTACCTGATGTTAGCCAGAAATCCAGAGATGATGCAACCAAGGTTTGAAGTTCATTTTCGTCGTACACTTTACCAGATACTGGAATTAGCGTTTTGCCTGGTTGGAATGACTTGGGTTGATGAGCAGATCTACAATATTGGGATACAAGTTCCATGATATCTTTTCTTAAGTTGCGTGATTGATCCGTACTATCTAGTTGTGAGTTCTCTAGATTCTTGTTCATTTTAATGCACTTGTGGATCTCAATTTGCCCAAATAATATTCAACTTTTTTGCTTTTTTCTCGTAATTATCTATTTGTTTGAGCGTGAACTTTTTCATTTCTTCATTAGCAAAATATGCCTTGTACCATGATACCGTCTCCTTTACAGCCTCATCAAGTAGGTATACCGGATGCCATCCAAGTAGTTTATTTGCTTTCGAGGAATCTAGAAAAAGCGTTGATGCCTCATGAAGAGAATTGGATTTATTTCCTGGAGCATGTTTCCATTTACCACTTTCCCATTTGTTAATAATTTCTTCCGCTAGATCTTTTACAGAGGTCTTTAGATTTGTAATTTTTGGACCAAAATTCCATGCCTGAGAATATTTTTCAGGTTTTTGTCGCATTTTCATAGCCAAGCAAAGAATGCCAGAAACCGGTTCTAAGACATGTTGAAACGGTCTGGTGTGGCTAGGATTTCGTATGAGCATTGGTTTGCCTGAAGACAGTGCACGTATGCAATCTGGCACAATCCTATTCATGGCCCAGTCTCCTCCAGCAATTACATTTCCTGCCCTTGCTGTGGCAATACCAACCTTTTGTTCTTGTTTATTATTAAAAAACGAGTTTCTAAGCGACGCTGTAACTAACTCTGTTGCACCTTTACTTGCACTATATGGATCATGGCCTCCCATTGGATCGTCTTCACTATAGGCATAACTTATCTCGCGATTTGCATAACATTTGTCACTGGTAAAAACAACACAAGATTTAACAGCTTTAACTTTTCTTACAGATTCTAATAAATTAGCAGTACCCATGATATTTGTTTCAAGTGTTTCAATAGGCTTCTCATAAGAAGTAGTAACTATTGGTTGTGCTGCAAGATGAAATACAAACTCTGGTTTATGATGAACTAGTGTCTCTTGGAGTTTTTTGAAATTGCGTATGTCGCCAATAATATGTATGATATCTTTTTTCAGATCTGTTATCTCAAACATCGATGGTTGTGTTGGGGGTTTGAGAGAATATCCTACAACCTTAGCCCCCAAACTGTGTAGCCAGAGTGTTAGCCATGAGCCTATAAATCCAGTATGACCGGTTACAAAAACGATCTTGCCCTTGAAGATCCTTTCAAAGCTAGACGAGATTTTCATTTTACCAATTTTTCCAAGGTGCTTTTTGAGTTACCCAAAGTTCTTCTAACTTTGTCTTATCCCTTAAAGTATCCATTGGTTGCCAGAACCCATCATGTAAATACACTCCAAGCTGGCCATCTTGAGATAATTTTTCTAGTGGTTCTCTCTCAAAAATAGTTTGATCATCTTTAATGTAATCAAAAATTCCTGTCTCGAATACAAAAAACCCACCATTTATCCATCCATCGCCGTCGCTTGGTTTTTCTTCAAATCTAACCACCTTATTTTTCTCAATCTGTAATACGCCAAACCTTCCAATTGGTTTAACACCTGTTATTGTTCCAAGCAGCTTATTTTTTTGGTGAAATTGGACTATATCCTCGATATTTACATTGCTCAATCCGTCGCCATAAGTTAAACAAAACGTACCGTCTACGTATTTTTCAATTCTTTTTATTCTTCCACCAGTCATGGTCTTTTCTCCAGTTTCTACAAGTGTGACACGCCAAGGTTCTGCTTCATGATGATGGATTTGAATATCATTTTTTTGTATGTCAATTGTAACATCGGATGTATGTAGAAGGTAATTAGCAAAGAATTCCTTTATGAGATATCCTTTGTATCCCAAGCAAATGACAAAGTCATTGATACCATGTTGACTGTAAGTTTTCATTATGTGCCACAATATTGGCATTCCACCAATTTCCACCATGGGTTTTGGCCTGAAATTAGTTTCCTCACTAATTCTAGTACCTGCCCCTCCAGCTAATATGACGGCCTTCATTTTCTTATTAGAATAGAAAAAAGTATTTTGTTTTAAAGTCTCCTTTTATCAAAATTAAGGTGTTGGTATTGAAATTATGAATGACCTAAAGATGGTTATCGTATATTAAGAGGGCATCGTAACAACGCTTGGTAGCATTTGAAAATAGTTATGCCTCTAGATATGAAAATGAAAAATGTAATTATTTTTGGACTGATTGCAATAATTGCTTTACAAACATTATACTTTGTTCATAGTAATGGTGCAAACGTGCTTGTGCATGATGACTTGGGTTTTGCTCCACTAGCACAGGCTGTTAAGCACGGCACTTCCGTTTGGGACATTAAAGAATTCTCAGAATTCAGGGACCAACGTCCCGTCTTTCCAAATCTGATATTGATAGTAAATATTGTTTTAGCGTCATGGAATGTGATGTATCAACTCTATTTTGGTTGGTTTTTGATCACATTGTCTCTTGTTCCAATGTATTTAATATTAAAAAATACTGATCGGAGATTAAAGTGGATCATAATTCTAGTTGCAGCTTTCCTGTTCAACACAGCACAATATGTTAGTTTTTTGATGGATATTGCATCCAGACAAATGGTATTGACATCAACTGCCATTATTTTTGGCATATATTTTATCAATAGAGTTCAATCACAAAGAATTGCATTACTGCCTGCCATATTGTGTGCGATAATTGCATCCTTTTCTGGAATTGCGGGTTTATCATTATGGATAGTTGGGGTGTTGAGTTTAATTGATTTTAATAAAATCAAAAAAATTCCTTTGCTCATCTGGGTTTCAAGCGCAATTGTGTCCTTATATGTATATTTTGCAACTTATGCTTTTGGTGCTGAGAATAAACCCATCAGCGTTATAGGGTTCTTTACTTTAGGCTCTTTAAAATTAGTTTTATTGTATTTGTCAAATGGATTAATTCCAGCGATTGAACGTCTAGTACCGATTCAGATTGCTGCAGGTTTTGTGATATTATTACTGGTAACTGTGGGACCAATTTATCTTAAGAAAAGACAAAAAGAGATCAGAGCCATAGTACCATGGATACAATTTGGATTAATTGGACTATTTTATGCAGTTATGACTGCACTTGCAAGAGCAGATGAGCAAGCCCCTCTATCGCATTACATCACCATAGATCTATTCGCTCAAATTTCTGCCATAGTAATTGCCACCATGATCTTTCTACAAATTTACAATAATTCAACAGATAACCATAAAAAAACAATTGTCTCAGTGATTTTTGCAGTTTTTATTATTACCGTAATAACAACGCTAAGTGCTTCGTACGTAGTTGGATGGTATGATGGATCTGTTTATCATAAGGAAGACATGGCTTACTTGGAATGCATGACTAATCCCATTTTTGATTTCAAATGTACAGTAATAGATTCAGAAAGAGACGTTTTGTACAATGGTGGAACAATAATCAAGGAGCTACACCTTGGGCCTTTTGCTAGTCAAGCTGAATCGTTGACATATCTTAACGATCCATTACTACAAGAGAGCAATTGGAAAAACATCAATGGGAGCTTAAACGGACTTGGAGCCGTTGAGTATATTGATTCGATTCCGACTAACTCTAATAAGCAGATTCAAGTCAACAAAACACAAACTTTTGTAGACATCACAGGATGGGGAGTAATTTCAAAAGATAATTCGGCAATAGATCCAGTGTCTAAAATAAGAGAACGGTTAGGCATAACTGAGAAAAATCCAATGATAGATGGTGCCTATATCTTCATCGACAATAAAGTGCATACTAAAATCCATTATGGTCAATTACGGTTAGACATAACCAAAACATACAGTCAAGTAACAACAAAGAATTCGGGATGGAATGGGATAATTGATCTGCGTGAATTGTCAAATGGTTGTCATGATGTATCAGTTCGTCTTGTAGTTGGAAACCAATATTACGAAATTGCTGGTAACCCCCAGATTTGTATAAACTAAACCTAAGTGATTTGCATTTAGAATTACAATTGGTTTGTTAACACCAAGAATAGATAATCTAATTATTTCTTCATCCCAATGGTTGGATTTGTCAGCAAAAATCCTGCACAAAATGGATATAGAATCTAGTCGTTGTTACAAAACTTTTTTCCAGATTTTGTACCTATGGACACCCATTACAACCGTTTGTAGTAGCTCCTGCAAAGTTGGTTCCATTTGTGTTTGCACCTTTGAGAATAGATCCTGAGAGGTTTGCGTTTTGGAGGTTTGCACCAACAAGATCTGCTCCCTGCAAGTTTGCACTTTGTAGATCTGCACCTGAAAGATCTGCTCCCTGCAAGTTTGCTCCTTGCAAGTTTGCACCTGATAGGTTGACTTGCTTCAAGTTGGCACCTGATAGGTTGATTCCTTGAAGGTTAGCGTCTTGTAGGCTTGCACCTTGTAGGTCTGACATTGATAGTACAGTAACAATCGTTGAATCTGACATACTGGCATTAAAGTTGGGACCTCCCAGATATGATGCAAATACATTGTGTTGACCCAGAGATAACATTGATGTACTCAATGTTGCTTGCCCGCCAAAAATTGTAATTGGGTTATTTACAGCCGCACCATCAACATAGAACTGTACCGCTCCCCCATTTGGGGTTGGAGATATCGTTGCTGTAAATGTAACTGGTAGGCCAGATATCACAGATGAAACACTTGGAGCTATTGATGTTGTGGTTTGTTGTATTGGGGGCGTAAATGTTACCGATGGGCCGGCAGATGAAAGGTTTGGTGTTATTACAGTTTCATTGGTTAGTACTGGTTTTGCGCATGGAATAAAAATAGACCAGCCATGAGGCACTTCTCCAATATAGCATTGGTATTGTCCAGATGAATCATATAATTTTGCCACGTATTTCCAGTTATCATCATGGTAAAATGATATGGAAAATCCAGACACTACATTTGACGTAATAATTATCATCGTTACCAACAAAACAAGCATGAAAAGCGGTGACCTTCGCTTGTCAAATTGCCTGACAATCAGTATGAACGCAAATGCCACAGCAAAGAAAAAATATCTTTCTTCCATCTGACCGCATAGACATTGCCAGTCAAGCAAGTCACGCCTTACAAGAGATGTCCAAAACAAGGTTGCCATCATACAGATTAAAGTGTATATCTCAAATCGCAGTCCATTTTTGATGGAATTTAGTAAGATAAATGCAACCACAGCAACAGGTACAAGATACATAAGTCCGGATAGATATTGAAAAATATCTGGAGTAGCATGATAGAAGACTTTGGTTATGCTTATAGTAAATGCATTTATTGATGAGATGACAACATCGCTGCCTACTCCAAGTGTTGGCGACCTGGATTGTTGCGAATAGGTTATGTAAAGAACTAACGTTTGTAATAACAACAGAATTGCTGGAACTGCATAGCTTGATATCGCTATTAGATCATTTTTGTTTTTCCTAAATTCACGTATTATAACATAGACCAATACTGGAAGAAAGATAACTGAAAAAGCTGAAGACAGAAATGAGATGGAACAGAAAAATGTGTAAAGGTATTTTTCCTTCTTGGATTTTTTTTGATATTCGTCATATCTGAATAACAATAAAGATGTAAAGAGCATCAGAAATATGTTCAAAAACCATTGGATGCTGGAAATGTTAGAATAAATCTCGTCAATCCCAGGTACAAGTATAATAAATAAACAACATACTGCCCGCAGCCAGTCGTTTTTAATTATAAACCTGAATTGCTTTGTAGCAAAAAATACCGCACAAAGTGTTGCAATAACTATTGCAGTGAGATTCATTACAACGGGGGCATTTGCTATTCCAAAATCTAGAGAAAAAAGTGTGACTGCCCTTGGAACAAAGTGTAGATAAGAGTTGTAAACTACAAAGAAACTTGCCCACGAATATTGGATTGCTTGTGACAAGAGAACAGATGCGTCCTCAATCCTTCCTGGCTGGGTCACAAACGCAGCTTCTGGCTTTCTTGCAATAAAGAGCACCAGTCCCAGCAAGAACAAGGTAGGCAGAAACCATTTTGTTTTTACATCATCGCAGACAATTGTACGCATTATATCATATAGTTTGGAACACTGAATTTAAGATTCGTTGTAAGAGAGCAAAACTCGTTTAAACTATCTTTTTTCATTCTATTCATCCCGTTTCTTTAAATTACCAAAACTTTATTCCAATGCATATGAAAGAGCAGGGCAAGATATGGATGAATGGCAAACTTGTTCCATTTAAGAGTGCAAAAGTTCATGTTCTTACCCATGCATTACACTACTCTACTGCAGTCTTTGAGGGAATCAGGTGCTACAAGACAACAAAGGGTCCTGCAATCTTTAGGCTTCAGG
>JBOGQT010000100.1:0-8361 GCA_050749105.1 Nitrosotalea sp.
TATGTCATAATGATTATGGACACCAAGGTCGAAAAGATGGGAAAGATAATCGCAGGAGACGGGGGCACTTATCACAGGGTAGAGTTTACCGCACTTACATTCCATCCAAAGCTTCAAGAAATTGTCAGAGGTGAGATTGTCGAGATTACAGACTTTGGAGCATTTGTAAGAATTGGTGCAACTGACGCACTGTTACACTTGTCACAGATAATGGACGATTATCTTAAGAGCGATGTAAAGTCTGGCATGATCTTGGCCAACCAAAGTGGAAGGACAATGAAGATTGGTACAACACTTCGAGCCAGAATTACCGCAGTTTCATTGGGCAAGACTGCTGCGATGAAAGTCGGCATCACTTGCAGACAGCCGTTCCTTGGTGCAGACGAATGGATTGAAGAGGAGATAAAAAAAGCCAAAAATCCACCACCGCCAGCACCTGAAAAAGCCAAAGCCGCACCTGCTCCGACAGCCAAGCCCAAGAAAGCGGAAACCAAGTGATAGTAGATGGTCAGAGAGATGGCTTGTCGCAAATGCAAACACGTTACAACTGGCAAGATTTGTCCAATTTGTAAATCAACAGACCTTACTCCAGACTGGCGTGGCGCTGTCCTCATATCTGACCCAATCAATTCTGTTATTGCAAAATCTTTAGGAATAACTGAAAAGGGAAAATACGCCCTCAAGGTAACCTAGATTGCATACTAGTGCAAAAAAAGCGCTAAAAGCATTTCTTGACGAAGATATCGGTAAAGGCGACATTACAAGCAAGCTCCTTCCAAAAAAAGAAATCTCTGCAAATATAATTTCCCGCCAAAGCGGTATCATTGCAGGGGTGTCATATGCAAGAGAAATATTTACTTCAAGAAATTGTCGAGTCAAGATTTTAAAAAATGACGGCAGCAACATAAAGCCCAACGATAAAATCATGACAATTACAGGTATACCATATTCAATCTTGTCTTGTGAGAGGACTGCACTCAACCTATTATCAAGGATGAGCGGGATTGCAACCCAGACTGGTATCCTGGTAAAGGTAATCAAAAGCGTAAACTCCAAAGCAGAGATTTACTCTACAAGAAAGACTGCACCTGGCCTGCGTACTTTTGACAAGGAGGCTGTTGAGATTGGAGGAGGCAGAAAGCACCGCATATCACTTGACCAGATGGTCATGATAAAAGACAATCACTTGGCTGTCAAGTCACTATCTGATATCATACGCTCTGCAAAGAAACGTCACAAGAAATTTGAGGTCGAGGTGGAAAACCTCAATGATGCAGTCATTGCAGCAAGGGAAGGTGCTTCAATCATAATGCTGGATAACATACCACCCAAAGAAATCATACGCATCATATCTACATTAAAGCGACTCAACCTTCGAAGGGGCGTAAAGATTGAGGCCTCGGGTGGGATTGATATATCAAACCTAAAGCAATACGCAAAGACTGGCGTGGATATGATATCCATTGGAAAACTGACAAGCTCTGTGCATGGGTTGGACCTGAGCCTTGAAGTCAGCTGATTGCAAGCATGCGCTCTATTGCTAGCTGAGCCCTCTGGGCAACATTTTTTGGAACCTTGACTTCGTACTTTTCTTCCTGGAGTGACGCGTAAACTTTGTCAAGTGTTATCATCTTCATGTATTTGCAGACGGCAGAATCTGACATGGCTATAAACTCTTTTTCCGGGTTTTGCTTTTTCATTCTGTATAATATGCCAGTCTCGGTAGCAACCACAAACGTCTTGTTGGCAGAACTCTTTGCGTGATTCATCATGCCTTCTGTTGACAAGATCTGGACCTGCCTGTTGCTGTAATCGCCGCATGCTACATCATACATTATAGACGATGTACAACTGCATTCTGGATGGACCAGAAATTCTGCACTAGAATATTGAGCCAATTTTTCTTGCACTTCATGCGGTCTAATTCCTGCATGAACATGGCATTCACCTGCCCAGATGTACATGTTTTTCCTGTCTGTCATTTTAGCAACATACGAGCCAAGAAACATGTCTGGCAAAAATAAAATGTCCTTGTAGTCAGGAATTGATTTTACGACATTAACTGCATTTGATGATGTACAACAATAATCAAGTTCTGCCTTGACCTCGGCAGACGTGTTAACATATCCTACTGTCACTGCATCAGGGTGTTCACTCTTCCATTTGCGCACCTGGTCGGCATTGATTGTATCTGCAAGTGAGCATCCAGCACCAAGGTCTGGGATTAGCACCTTCTTGTCTTGGCACGTGATTGCGGCAGTCTCTGCCATAAAATGCACACCACAGAACAGGATTGTCTTGTGGTCAGTCTTGGCAGCTTGGCGTGAAAGACCGAGTGAGTCCCCGACATAGTCTGCAACATCCTGCACTTCAGGCAGCTGGTAGTTATGTGCCAGAATCAGCACGTCCTTTTGCTCCTTTAGTTTAAGGATTTCAGATTTTAAATCCAAAGCAGAATAAAGCTACCTTTCTTACCATTTAAAGGGTCATGATGTTGACAAATTTATTGGTAAAATAATACATTGTGGCAATATTTGCCATGATACTGTTAACTCTTTGGTTGTTCATGTAACTTGAAAGCGCATTACATGACATTGTGATAATGAGTAACGATGTGGAAGCAAGTCAATATGACATTGGAACAACTCAAGTGAGATTGGTTCGTGTAGGCAACATAGTACAGTTAGGTATTGTCAAGTTACCTGGCCATGATATCATAATTACCAAGATAATTTTTATGCTGATTTTTAAGAATGAATTGGTGCGGTCGCCAAGTCAGGAATGGCGGGAGACTGAAAACCTCCGAGACGGCTGTCTTCATGGGTTCAAATCCCATCCGCACCGCTGTCTTGGATAAAGATTTTACTTCTAATATAGTTTTGGGGGAACTTGGATAACTTGCAGCCGATAATCCTTGGAGCGGATGGAAGTTAACTTCGGTATGATATTTTATACAACAACCGAAAAGTTGACAGAACCTGTTCAGTTACACTGGATAGTTAGAGGTTGAAACTGTCAACCAAAACAGACTGAAAAAAAACCGGTCATTTTTGGATGTCGGAAAGCTTCAATCAGGTTCCTACCTGAATCTCGCTGCCACAAATCTTTCGCAGGCACTCGATTGCAGAAAGGATTGCAAGCCTGCTTGTCTTTGGATTGCTTGAGCTTGGCACATTCTCAACTTTTATTGAAAACTTTCCAAACTTGCCTTGCGCCTGGATTTCATGGATGTTTTTGTCCACATGTGGGTCTGCCACTATTCTTACCTTGGTCTTTGTGCTGCCAATTCCTGCCAGGCTTAAAAGTGCTGCAACGTTTATGTTTGCAGGAAATAATTTTACGGCCTCTTGCGCTGTTCCATCAAATATCACCATAGATTCGCTTATCTTGTCTGGGTCTATCTTTGAGGTCTCGAAAAATTTTGCTCCCTTTAGTGCTTTAGGGTTCTTGGTTGTAACTAGTACCAGTGAATCTAGTTCATCTTTTACTGCACGTACCGCATCAAGGCCGGCTATGGCACCGGACGGGAAAAATACGTGCTTGTTAAAGTCCTTGCAGCCTTCTAAAATTATATCAAATATGGATTCGTCAAGCAACGCACCCACACTCATTATCATCATGTCTTTTCTGTTTTGAAGTATTGACAAGGCATTGTCTCGAACTGCATCTTGCGAGGCAGCCTCAATTATGATATCAACGGGGGACGCTGCCAAGAGGCCCGCGTTTTCTACTATCACCGGTTTGTCCTTTAGTTTTGATATCAAGAGTGTAGAAGATTCTTTTGAGAAATCAAATACGTGGGTAAGTTTTGCAGGAACTTGGCCAGAATCAATGGCAATTGCAATCTCTGTTCCTATGGCACCACATCCCAAAAGCCCTATCCTTTTCAAACCAGTTTCTTTTGGCAGGCCACCTCGTTAAATTTGTTATCGGTTTTGTCTCTGACATATTATGACCCTTAGAATTTTGTTAAATCTGTTAGTGAAATTCTCAGGGACGTTAATTCCTATTAACAGGTCCCAAAATTATTCCAAAATAGTAGCCGGGTCTAACAGTTTCAAAGACAGCCTCTTGCAGAACCCCCGGGCCCGTTTCATTTTTGATTCGAGACATTCCGGTTTTGAGGCTTGTGAATATATGAAAATGGTTTTAGTAACTAGTCGTCAGTAGCGAGATCATCTAAAAGTTTAGAGTATTTCTCAATAAGTTCATCGTTGATTTTCTTATCTTCAGGGCTCATGTTTTCTCATTCTTTTTGAAAGATAAAAAGACAGCTGTTTCATGATATTCTGGTTTAAGGTTCGACTCTGTTTCTTGATCTCACTTAACATGCTTCTTAACTCCAAATTCTCGTTTTCTGGATCAATATCTAATTCATATCCATTATCATATAGAAATTTGCCCGCAGCGATAATTCCGGTTCTCCTATTACCATCAAAGAACGCTTGAGCCCAGAGAATCACAGCCATTATCCAAGCTGCTTTTTCAATCAAATCTTCTTCTTTATTTCCAGAATTACCAAACACTGTTTACCATTGGAATCACACGATCAATATTTTTAGTAGTTTCAATGTATACTTTGACATTCTTTATTCTAGCACGTCTTTCGAGAATTTTCTTATTTGTATCAATTAAATATTGGTTATCCAGATTCATACTTTATTTCGTTACAAACTAAAGTCTGGCTGGAGACTTGTGTACACTGTGTATGGTACAAAGCATGAAAAAGTTTGCACTATTTTGGAAGCATTTGACCATAAAGAATACGAAAAGAGATTTGGTTACTAAATTATCTTAGTACTGTTGATTCTCTATGAAGTTTCTTTAGTTTTGTATTGTCTGCAAATATCCATGAAATAGAACCCTTCTTGCCATACATTATCTTGTTTGATTTCTCCAAATAATCCAAAATCGTAGTAAATGTCTTGTATTGAACCTGCTTTGGAAGGGATCTCCACAGGTTATTTTTAGAACTAAACTCCTTTTTCTCAGAAATCATGTCTTCTACCATCTCAATGGTATCAAGACGTGGCATATGTGATATGGTTCTGGAACTATGTTTTCCAGATCTCTTCAAGACAACCTTTGCACTCATTTCCTATCTATAGATAGGAATTCTTTGTATATAGACATATTTGTATATGTACAAACTTGTATGTATGGTATCTAAGGGTCTAAAATCAAGCCAAAAGAGTAACTGGGCCTTACCAGTTCCGGACCCAGAATCTAATTGTAACTGGTTGCAAAACCAATGGAGAACTCGGACATGATAATAGAGGCATGGAATTACCAAAAATATTATACAGATATCACAATTCCAGATGCATTGAAAGTCGTAAATTCTGTTCAAAATAACACTGGAGTTACACCACTAAATGAAATCAATAGTACCGTGAGTACATTACCAAATTCCACTACTCTAACTCAGGCCATATTGGACTGGGCAGGATACTCGCCAAACCAAATGTCTGATTCTGAATTATTGAGAAATATGGGGATTGATGCTCAACATATACCTACCTGGGTTTCAAAACCTGCCGATTGGCTTGCAAATAACCAGATAAGCGAACAAGATTTTGTTAACATTGTAAAATACCTATATGAGCATAACATGATAAAATGATAATGCGAAAGATTTTCTATTTGTTCTTTTACGAATATAAATATGAACCATGTATTCATGGAATATAATTGCAAGTACTCTTCAATGTATGAAATACCAACCCGATAAAAGATGATATTGTATAATACAACTAATAAATTAAAAATAAAAAAAGTGGTTTTGACTCAGCAAGCTGCATCGAAGGTTATTGTTTGAGTTAACGAGCCACTAAATGGCAAGTTTATCAAAGTTGCTTGAAGACCCCAATAAGTTCCATTGTCATCTGTTCCTGGTTTCACAACCCCAAAGGTGACAAAGCCGTCATTATTAGTACCTTCGGTACTGCTGTCGTTCAAGGGTTTAGTGAAGGAACCGTATGTTGCAAATACCGATCCGCCATTCTGGTCAGTAGTTTCGAATTGTGTGTATTGCCCCTTTATATGGTTGTCTGTACCCTGAACATAACCGCTGCCATCATACCAATCAGTACCAGCAACTGTAACAACAGCAGTTACTGAACCTGCATTAGTAAATGTTAGTGCAGTGTTGTCTACAGAGGTACCACTATTTGCAAGAGAGCCAAAGCTTAGTGGTCCGCCAGTTCCAATGGATAGTCCGCATGTTGCAGCTATGGTTGCCGAGCCAGTAGTAGATGCCGATGACGAATCTGCATGCGCTACTTGTAAGCCTACAGGTAATAACAAAAGCGCTGTTAAGACCCATGGCAGTATCTTTTTCATATTTGGTAACATCGTTATGACATAATTATCTGATATTTTTTTCAATATGAAAAAAATTATTCTTATCAATATAATATCAGATGCATACTGTTAGATTATTCCATGGTAAAGCGAATTGTTGTTATTTTTTCAATCTTTGCGATTCTTTTAATTCCAGTATCAACAAGCTACAGTCAAGCATTACAAGAAGTGGCAGGACAAGTTTTGTATCAGATGCAACTTGGCCAGTCAAAAACTTTGCAATGGGGGCTTCTTTCTGATGATATACTCCAATTGTACTAACATTAGGAGCATCAGGCGCAGGCTCAGAATTACTTTCATACCCTCAAACTCTTAATGTTGCACCGCATCAATTGACATACGTGAATGTTACAGTTACAATTCCGGCAGACCATGCAAACAATGTGAAATTGACCCCGTCAATATATGCAACAGAGGCAGGTGCCACCGGAGGATCCACTGTACTCAATATACGGGTCGAAAAAATGCTTACAATAGATATAGGAAATCCTCCAGTAGAAACTCCTGTGCAACAATCTACTGCACCGGTATTATCACAAAACTCATCTGCTCAGGTACAGCAACCTTCTACTCAAAGTCCAGGCTCAACTACAATAGTGGCAGGTAATAGTACAGTTCCAGAATTTGGCGCAATCGCAGGCCTGGTTTTCACAATTGCAATTATGTCTATAATTGTGGTCTCTGCCAGAACTGGACTGAAAGTCGCAAGAAAACACTAGCATATCATATAGACTAGACACAAAATATTCTGTTGCTTGTAGGTTAAAGACTCCTAATTCTTCCTAAAAACATTTGGCTAATCAGTAGTCTGAGATGTATGCTCAATTGACAATATGGTTTAGAAACAGCTCAATTGGCTTACACTGTGAAAATTCCTCAAGGTTTTTCTTGATTAGTTCTGCTGTAGTAACATAACACTTGTCAGATATTTTCTTTAGAGTCTTTGAAAGATATTCTGGACGATCATAGCAGTCCAGTATGGAACAATCATAATCATTAGAAAGCGTGGTTGTTACCTGGTCAAGTACGCCATCTCTAACTTCTAGAAGGGATTGCTCTATAGCAAAGCAGACCCAAGCTCTCTTGGGGTCGTTACTTGACATCTTGTCAGTGTTTGGCAAAAAGTAACTCTCATCTCCCCGTCGTTCATATATTGCAAATAATCCCTGTATTATTACATGTCTATGTGCAGTTATCATGGACTCTAGTTGCTTTTCAGATAGTTTTGACATGTCATATGCACATAATAAATTCACATCACTCAAGTTTTTTTCCAACTCCTCTTCTAGACCTACATGCTCATGGCTAGGATTATCTCTAACGTACCAAACGCTGTCTTGGCCAACATCAGTATGATTTTCAGTTTTATCTGACGGGGAAATAATTCTGGCAGAAAAAGATCCATTTACTATATCTTCAAAAGTTTTTTTGTTCTTGTACAAAAACAAAATGTGTCCAGACAAACCAGAATTACAAGCTAATTCACATGTCATTAATTTTTCAAACAACTCGTATTTTGTAAGTGCATTGCCCTTTAGGATGTCATAAATAAAAGAAACCGATACTGGCATTTCTTGATGTGATATATTTTCAAATGAATCTAATGACTTTCTAATAGATCTTGTGAGAATTATTTCAGAATTGGGATGTTGGATATAACCCAATTTGTTGAGGAGTTGGGTTGTCATCAAGGAGTTACTTATTATCTTCCATCTAATAAGATTTAACTCGGTCTATTTCTAAAGGTGTAATTGCGTTTTTCAATATTGGAATTATTCTATAAGATATGGTATAGAATTGAATTTTTTACAAAAGTGGGCCTAGAAATACGACCATGATGGTACCCTGGTCCCCCCGATGCGGATGAAAGCGGAACTGAAATCATACCACCATGTGACTGGGTCTAATAGGTCTCATACCTATACTCTGGTTTGACTATGGATTATCAATGACTACAAAAAAAGCTGTTGAAATTGTGGAGATGCTCCTCGACATAAA
>JBOGQT010000101.1:0-9561 GCA_050749105.1 Nitrosotalea sp.
TACGACATTCACTGTAGTCAACGCATTAGCTAAATAGAAAATTATTTATCATCAATCCTGACGTTTTTTTCTTACCAACCTTGCCACTCCCACTATTCTAGATAAATTATAGACTCTGATTCTTACAGGTCTGAAACACTGAAGGTTCTAGCCTGTTGAGACCCATTTCAATGTGTTAATTTGTCTAGGAATTAACATATTAGTGGCAGATTTTACCAACATAAGAACAAAATCTTATACCGTCGGTACATTAGAGCAAGATAGTATTTCTCCAAATCTTGTAGATCTTTATTTATTAGTCTTCCCATAAATTGACGCAGGAGATATAATGCCGTTTGTAAGCGTTGGAAAGGAAAACTCGGGCTCGATAGATATCTACTATGAAGATCATGGGTCAGGAAAGCCGGTTGTGCTTATCCACGGATACCCACTAAGTGGGGCTTCATGGGAAAAGCAAGTTCCTGTCTTGCTTGATGCGGGGTTTCGTGTCATCACATATGATCGCAGAGGCTTTGGCAACTCTAGCAAACCGACAACAGGATACAACTATGATACTTTTGCAGAAGACCTTCGAAAACTCGTGACACATCTAGGACTGCACGATTTTTCTCTTGTTGGTTTCTCAATGGGAGGCGGTGAAATTGCCCGATACTTTGGAAAGCACGGATCTAAAGGCGTGAAAAAGGCAGTCTTCATAAGCTCTGTTCCACCTTTCTTGCTTAAAACGCAAGACAATCCTCAAGGCGTGGACCAAGATGTCTTTGATGGAATCCAAAAAGCAGTAGCTGCTGATCGTTACGCATTCTTTACCGAGTTCTTCAAGAATTTCTTCAATACTGATCTGCTTATGGGCAAGAGAGTAAGTGAGCAGACAGTCCAAGCGTGTTGGAATTTAGCCGCTAGTGCGTCAGCCAAGGCATGCTATGCCTGCGTACCAACTTGGCATGAAGATTTCAGAAAAGATCTGTTGCGAGTTGACGTTTCAACTCTTGTCATTCATGGTGATGCGGATCGTATCGTCCCCCTGTCTGCATCCGGAGTGCTAACAGCAAAGATGGTCAAGGGAGCCAGACTAGAAGTGATAAAGGACGGACCACACTGCATAACCTGGACACATGCTGATGAAGTAAACTCTGTGCTGCTGGATTTTCTCAAGAGCTGATTCTCGTCAGTATCCGAATCCGTTTTTATTTCACATGCACATATCGTAATTTGGATAGAAATTAACACATAATGAAATGACGACAGACCGTATACTTTGAGTCATTTCTCTGTCAGAAGAATATGTTTTCCAGTCTGAAGCATAATTTTCATGGCAAGACTCTGCTGCAAAACAGTCTGAAGTCGTACACGGTGTGCTGGTACAAGCCGTCCTTTAGCCTCATTTTAGCCATTTACCGATGGTAAATTACCATGCTACAGACTGACCTAAAGCACAACCAGATTAAGTTAGGATCTTATCCTCCACTCCCTGGATACTTTTGGTATCCTATACTTTCGTGGTATCTTCTTCTTTTATTCTTGTGACTGCAAGACTGGAAGGCAGATCTGGAATCTTTTGCCTGGCCCTTTGCTCCAATACCGTATGTACCTCATCTAAAATGGCCGATGACTCCTCACTTTTGGCCTCTGAAGGCATGGCTACATCTCCGTTAAACGAGGCAGACTGCATTATCTCTCCAATCAAAGAAGAGAGGTTTTCTGCAGATGATTTTGCAGCAGGCATGAGGTCTTCAAGGCCTCCACTTAGTCCCTTTATAATTGACATTGCGGGGCTAAGTGTCACCACAACATCGCCAAGGTCTGAGACCGTGTTCAGTCTGAGCTGAATCTGCACTATTGCAAGACGTGAGCCGTCAACCATCTTTCTTATCTTTCTTACCTGAGAGAGCTCTGCCGCATAGGCTTGGGCGTATGTACAATTTTGAAGCATTGTAGCGTCAACTATTTTTTTGAAGATTATCTCCTCCTTTTCGTGTAGTTTCACTGAGACAGAATCAAGCCTTGCAATCTGTAACTGTAACTCTTTTTGCGCCCGGTCTATCTTTGTCTTGACAGGAAGATCCGGCTTTACTTTGTCAAGAACCTTTTGAGAGATACTATTATTCTTCTGGTTCTATCTGTTAACAAAGTTCATTGGCAGGCAAACTCAAGAGATCAAAAGTTTTGTTTTAAGACGGCGTGTTAATCTTTGGTATTTATTTGCTAGAAATTACTTGGTTTACCAATTTCTTGGTAAACCCACAAAATTTGTCGGCTCAGCTTGAATTCATTTACTGGTATCATTAAATGAAAACCAAGAAATCACAGGAGAATGGATTCTAAACTTTATCAAAAATTACAAGAGACAAAAGACGAGTGGGAGGAGGCAAGAAGAAATGCAAGAGAGGCAAGGGACAGAAAAGCATTAACGGAACTAAAACATGCAAGAAAAAACCTTTACCACGCAATGAAAAATTTGGAAGAGGTAAGAAAAAAGACAGATGGTACCATACCAACCGAGCTTAGACAGAAGGAAGTTGAGGCATATCAACGGCTGCTAAAACTTGAGAAGGCGTATGATCTTGAGAGGAGAAAGTAGTCAAGTCCGATTAGGCTGTAAAGTTGAACTGAAATCGGACTATGATAGCGACTGGGTCCTACAGGTTCCGCATACAATTTAGAAATGATTTGTTCTAGTATATCTCATGCTTTCTATGGGGAAGATGTATTAGCCCAGGGATAATTGATGCAAACAAGATAAATGCCGAGATGTAAAATATAAGATGAACTGATTTCATAAAGTTCTGGATTGTTGTTCCAGATTCCATCTGACCTGAAGCCCCCAAGAAAATTGATTCTAGTTCTGACAGTGGAACCGTACCCGCAAGTAAAGCAAATGATATTCCAAGACTCATTATGTTTCCAAGTGTTACAAGGGTAGTACTCATTCCTGCTGCAACACCTCTCCTTTGAGATGGAACTGAATTCATTATCGATGCTCTATTTGGTGACGCAAAAATTCCCATACCTGCACCTACAAGTGCCAATGGTAAAACTAAATCATTGAAACTTGCTTTAGGCCCAATCTGAGCAAGTATGAGAAATCCCACAGCAGACAATAACAATCCTAATACCGTAAGTAATTTTGAACCATATCTATCTGACAACCAGCCGCTTATCGGGCCAAATGTTGCAATTGTAAAAGAGACAGGAATAAGGTAGAGGCCAGCTGCGAATGGACCAAGACGCATAGAAGGTCCCTGGAGATAGAAAGCCATTATCAGTACGAGGGCTCCCCTTGCCAATGCATTTAAAAAAATCGTGACATTTCCCGCAGAAAAGTATCGAATTTTAAATAGTGACATTTCAAACATTGGCTCCTTTACTTTGGACTCGATATACCAAAATATTCCCAGTAGAGAAAAGCCTCCCGTTAGAAGAAAGGTCATGACAATGTAGTTTACCACCTGCAATGATCCAAAGGTAATCCCAAGCATTAGCAAAGTTAGACCTACAACAAATGCAGAATTTCCTATCCAGTCTATCTTGCCTTTAACAATCTTGCCCAATTCTCTAAGATCTGCATGGGACCAGATAATTGCAAAAATTCCTATTGGAATGTTGACCCAAAATATTGATCTCCACCCCAGCGACTCGGTCAAGATTCCGCCAAGTAGCAAACCCAAGACAGAGCCAATTACAATAGAGACTTGATTTAGGCCAAGAGCTTTGCCCCTTTCTCTTTCCTCAAAAGCATCTGTCAAGATGGCAGCACTGTTAGAGAAAAGAAATGCCGCCCCAACTGCCTGAATTATTCTAAACGATATAAGCTCTGTTCCAGTCTGAGCAAGACTGCAAAGAAACGATCCTAATGTGAAAAGTATCAGGCCAAATTTGTAGAGTTTTACTCTGCCAAACATATCTGACAACCTACCGAAGCTGAGAAGAATAGATGATGTGACAAGACCGTATGATAGAACTATCCACATTGTCTCAATAAGTGATGAGTGTAGGTCAGAAACAATCCTTGGCAGAGCTATGATAACAATATTGGAATCAAGTGAAGCCATCAGTGTGCAGATGGTTGTATTGGTTAGCGCTATCCACTTGTATTGCATCTCTCTTCACCACAACTAAGACAAATTACTATAAATCTCACATCATGGTAACCATTAAAGGTATTTTATAATTTGGCTATCTATCACTTATTTGAATTCACTGACGATTCTCATTCTATAAAAGATTTTAATTAATGTAGACGGTTTGGGTCTGTTGGATTTTTGGATTATCCATGAATCTTTTCTCTAGCACTTTCAAAAGTGGGCCCAAAATTAGGACCATGATGGTACCCGTCCCCCCGAGCCCATTACTTTGCCTACAAAGTAAACCGTTTTTAAAAAATTACTGATGTGATAGTCACGCAAGAGACAAACAATTTGTTTGTCGGTTTTCATTTGTATTAAAATTAACATATTTGTTTGACGAAAATAAAAGTAACAAAAAATGAAATTGTTTGTCGAAAATATAGAGTGGGTTAATTTTACTCCTAAACATGTCCTAAAAAAGTTCGGTTTTAATTTTTTTTAAAAAATAACCAGAAATTAGTTGTTGACTAACTCTGGGTCATGTAATACTTCGTGGAAGGTCTTTTCTACCAAGCCATTGGCAGTATCAAAGAACTGCTTTGGACAGAACTCACAATTTAACATGTTTTACCGTACCATACGGTACTATTAACATGGCGGTAACTTTGGTATAACCAAGTCACGTTTTATCTTTTTTCAAGTTTGAGTGATGCAGAGTTTATGCAGTATCGTAATCCAGTAGGCTGTGGACCATCGTCAAAAACATGTCCCAAGTGGGAACCACATTTTTTGCACATGACTTCGGTTCTTCTCATACCGTGACTAGTATCTGTCTCTGTTCGTATATCCTCTGATATTGGTTCCCAAAAACTCGGCCATCCAGTACCAGAATCAAATTTTGCCTCAGAACTGAACAAGTCTGCACCACAACAAATACACTGGTAAACTCCATTGTCTTTACAATTATTGTATGGGCCAGAAAAGGGTGGCTCCGTGCCTTTCATTCTGCAAATAAAGTACTGGTCTTGCGTAAGTTTTTTTCTCCATTCATCTTCGGACATTTCTGATGAATATGTTGTATCTTTGAGATATTAATCTTAAGCAATATCGTGTACTATGAGAGGATATAGATTCTCAAGTTTTAAATTATGATAACGACAATTTTCTCATTGTGCAAAGAGATTTACAATTAACGGTTCGAATGGTAATCAGTTTTCTTGCACTCACACTAATTTACCTTGCATTTTTGAGCTTCATTGCAATGTATTTTGGATTAGGCATTCTTCCAATTTCAATAATTGCTGGGTTAATGATTGGGGCACAATGGTATTTTTCTGATAAGATAGTTCTCTGGAGCACGGGAACACGGCTTGTAACTAGAGACGAATATCCAATTTTACACGAAACTGTAGAAAGGCTAGTCCAAAAGGCAAATCTTCCAAAGCCTAGGATAGGGGTTATGCCAAGTGATATACCAAATGCATTTGCTACAGGTAAGGGTCCTAAGAGCTCTGTAGTGGTTGTAAGCCTGGGAATATTGAGGCTTCTTGACAAGGATGAACTTGAGGGTGTTTTATCCCATGAAATCACTCACATAAGACATAGGGATGTAACAATCATCACCCTTGCAAGTCTATTCTCTACTATTGCTTGGTATCTCATGCAATTTCCATGTTCAGTTCAATGTGGGGCGGATATGGTTATGGGGGAAGGCAACAAGGTGGGAATGTCTTTTTAGTCATTATCGTAGCTGCAATAGTATGGTTTCTAAGTTTCCTAGTGATTAGGGCCATATCGAGATATAGAGAGTTTGCTGCAGACCGAGGAGGTGCTTTACTTACAGGACAACCGATGAACCTGTCTCGCGCATTGATGAAGATAAATGGAAGAGTAAAAGTAGCCCCAAAGCAAGGACTTCAAAAGATGGAGGGAATGAATGCCTTTTTTATCGTACCTGCAATATCAGGTGAGTCGATTGCAAGATTCTTTTCCACACATCCTCCATTAGAGGAACGAATAAAACGCCTGATGGCAATTGAGCGACAACTTCGTGACTCTGACAGTCTGGGTGTCTAGTCAGTAGGCCCCTTCAGCAGAAAGCACGTTACACATGATCAAAATCTTCAAAAGGCAGTCAGATACCCCAGGTATAATTCATCATATAATCAGTAAACCCGATCATCATTCTGCAAGTCATATTGACTGAATGTACTTTATAATATGACCGCTTTTTAGACGGTATGCTATTACTGCGATTCATGAAAGAATGCAGTAAAAGGTAAGAATTTTTCACTAAATGGTCGGTCTAGACTAAGCTGGGTATTAAATAAAATTTCATGGAGTCTTGTCTATGACCCAGGAAGTTCTCCAGAGGATAGAATCTACCGGAATAGACGGTATTAAAAAGGTCGAACTCAAGAAAGCATTCGGTAAAGAATGCGATGATATACTTGAGAAGTTAAGGCAAGAAGAGAAAATTTTCATCGAGAAAAAGGGAGTTGCATATTTTGTTTGGACTAGAGATAATTACATTTTACATCTAACAGAAAATGATCCAAAATTCAAGCTTATGCTAAGTATGGTAGTTGGTGTAAGTCATTCTGTTGCCAGATTGAAAGAACATACTCAGAACCTCCGAGAAGATATGGAAAGAATCTCTCTACAAGAAAATTCACTACAAAATGTTGATTTTGAGAATGTATTTGACAAATGCCTAAGGGAGACAGGCACATCGATAGGGTGGACCGCCTTTTCAAAAGTGAGAGAAAAAGTATGCGAGACTAATAGTATATCCAAAGAAAAATTCTACTCACTTGCAAGTGATCTAGTTGAAAGGCATCGTGAGAGATACGAAGTCTCATCTGGAGGACAAGAGGGTATTGTTATTCGTGGAATGGTTCATGGCTTTGTGAGGAATGTCTAAAATGTACGCTTATGGATTAGAAAATAATCCATATCCAAGTAGTCCAACACCCACTGAAAAAGATGCAAGGATACTTGGGGGAAAGAGACACAAAGAAGCAAAATCTGCCATAGTTGAATGTATGAAAGAACTAAACCGCAAAGTACAAGGCAGAGATTGTGCTGATAATGACTTTAGAGTAATAACGGTGATCCAAGATGTAGGCTCTGGAAAGACCCACTTGGCATTACATATCAAGAATTTAAAGGGACGTTATAACGCAGAATGTTCCTTTGTTGATTTATCTACAATATCACCTAAAACCATGCCAAGCATTTACAATGCAATAATTCAAGGATTTGATAATGATTTTTTTGTTCAACTACGTACAAAATTCCTAGTATATCTACAAGAAAGGGCAGAACAAGGTGATAACTATGCAAAGAAAGCTATCAACTATAATGTGATGAATAGGCTAACAGGGTTAACAATTAAAGAAAAAGTAGAGGACGTTATATCTGGGAAAGAACACGTTTCTATCGAAAATCTAAAACAATTCCTGACTCAAAGATTCAGTTATCATGAATCAATATTGATAAAAAGTGTAATATCGAACTCCTTTGAAAACATACAAAATCTTGAGGAATTGATTGGCATGATCTCAGCCATATCAAAACTAGGTCACAGATTTTTGGGAAAAATTACGCTTCTTGAAGTAGATGAATTTGATGGAAATAAAGATTCAATAGAATTTGTAAAAGGAATAATAAATTCTCATCTTCCTGCATGCATGTTGCTTTTAATTTCAACTCCATCAGGCTATGCTGAGGTGCAGAATACCAATCCATCTGTTTTTGATAGACTAGAGAAGGCAAATTATAAAATTGATTTGGTAGGCTCAAACTCTAAAGATGAACTTGCAGAAATTGCAGTTGAATACATAAAACACAACGACAAACATGGCAAGTTTGACTCCCAGTCAGAAGAGGAACTAACCGATAAAATACAAGTGCTTTACGAAGAATTTCCGGAATTTAGAAGTGTTAGATCTCTAATCAACATATTGTATCATACGATGGAAAAGTCAGAAGAACTGGGTCTTGATAAAATTGATGAAAACGTGATTGATGATGCAGTCAAGCAGACATATCCAGGATTAAAAGTACGAGGAAGCATAATGAATATACCAATATCAGACTTTATCGCAATAAAAAAAATCTGTAATGAATCATATTCAGAAAAGGATTTCAAAGAGGCAGTAAACAACTTGACAAATCTTGCACATGAAATGGGAAGTATACATAAACTAGAGAAACACAATCTACCCCTTGATATTGTATATCAGGATCCATTTGGGGCCAAAGTGGGGGTAGTCATAGTTACAAACTCAAATAATGCCGAAAATCTAGACCACATCTCTAATATATCGAAATCAGCCATTGTGGACAAATTGGTAATCTTGACTAGCCGAAAGATTTCAAGTCCTTACAATGCGACAGTAGTAAATGTAGACAAGTCCAAGGTGATTGATCTGCTTTACTTTAACAGTAAATATAATGGCAAAAATATTGCTGAATCAGACAATGAACGAGCAGGAATACTAGCAAAAACTCTGTGCATCATCTAAATTCCAGCATATATTTTTAAAATAAGGCTAACACGTCTCTAACAAATGACAGAAAGCGAATTGGAAAAACTCATGTCTCAACGACATAAGGATATAGGACTTTATGATTTTGAAGGCAAAAAGGTACCATGTATTATAATGGAGGAAAAGCGATTTGACGAAATAATGAAAGCAGTAGCTGGAAAACCTGTGTCAGTTGAGACTAATCTTAACATACTGCAGGATGGTCTGGGTCACGTGTTTGTTAACATGACACTGCATTTCTCTCAAGGAATTGATGAAAAAATATTGTTATATGCAAACGAATCCTTTGAATTCTTTGAGGCTTTGACTGAAACATCTATGATAGCTTTATCTTCTCCTCATTCAGAGTATGGCAGCTCTAATGTGTTTATGATACAACTTCCTAAACCCGAGAGAACGGCAGATGCTTTAGAAATAATAAAAAAAGGCCTTAAAACGTAAATGCGGGGATATAGTTAGGACTGAAGATTTTGCACTTTTTACATTAGGTATAAAAAGAATAGAATCTTCTTTTTACTCACGAAAATCTGACGCTTCTCGTAAAGGTCAAAACCTAAAAAAATATGAGAGTAGTGGATCAATCCACCAAATCATCTGTTTAACTTTTGATTTGATCGTATGGAATAATCACTTTTAGTGGAACCTTAGTTTCTGGTACGTCAATCTGAACTGTTTCTGGCAACCCACTTTTTGTAATGTACCATGTGATCGTATAAATCATGATTTGGTTACGTGTTGCTCCTTCTTGAGCTTTTTTTTGATTTTAGATTAAATATTTTTATTCCTAAGATGTGTAATGTAATGTCCCTAGGCCAAAAACCCTGCTAGTCGTAAGACTTTAGGTCAAGTATTTCGTCATTTTCTACGTGGAAGTATCTCGTGAACAAAATCCTTTAGCGGATGACACTGAATGGATAGGACCGACTCTGTGTAATGAAAAT
>JBOGQT010000102.1:0-23120 GCA_050749105.1 Nitrosotalea sp.
TCTTGCACAAAATGCCCCAGACCATAAACATCGACTGGAACTTTCTTTGACTCTTCGAGTGTGTTTATTTCAACAAATATTCCATAGCTTATTGCGTTTGTTATTATCTTGATGATTTGCTGCCTTGAATCTTTGGCATCTTTCAAAGTCTGTCTGTACTCGATTAGTTTTTTGAACAGGTCGTCTTTGTAAGGATCAATCTCAATGCCGTGAATGTTGATCTTTTTCAGGTTTTTCTGAATTTCAACAGGAACGAATTTGTATGCTTTGAGAATTTTGGGCGTTCTTCCAGTGTACAATTTTGATGCAATGACATCAGCCAAGCTATACCATAGAGGGATTTTTGATGAAACGTGACTAATTCCTATATTCCAGACATGTTTTTGGCCATATTTTGCCCTAAGAGGCAGGATATCGCCCTTGGGCTCGACAAGGACAATGCCCTGAAGTCGTGCCCAATTCTGTGGATTTTGGACATCTTCAAGCGTGAATTTTTCTATAAAACTTGCAATCTCCCGTGTTGCTTCTTGATATTTGATATGGTCTGCGATTACAAATTTCCATAGGTTCTGTAGAGTGCATACGGTAGGATACATTGAAAGAAAGTCGAGAACGTCAACTCTAGTCGGAGTTTTTCGAATCTTGCATTCCACCCTTCCACCAAAATAACTGCTCATGATGTATCCAAAAACTTCTTTTGGAAACTTCTGATTCTTGTTTTGAAACGAATCAACTCCGATCATTTTGAGAAATTCCTTTCCAATTGATGCCGGAGTATACGCCTTGGTAACTGGAATCTTTAATCCATAGGAATCAAACTCTATCTTTGTTCTTTGATACAGAGAATATGTTGCGTTTACATCGTTGATACAATATTGGATGTATTGCGGCGTAATCTTTCCATGTTCTATTCCAGCCTGTTTCTTGTATTCGGTCTTGAAGGCTTTACATGCTGAATCAAGCGAATATTTTTTGTCAGTGAGTGCATGACATAATGTCCGGAGATCAAGAAAGTTTCCACGAAATTTGTTTTCCTTGTTTTTTGTACTTCCAAATTCAATAAATGACAATGTGTTTGTAACATGCGTTACATGCAGTCTTGGATAGTCAAAGTTTTTTGAAAAGAGTAATGAGAAGCCGCCTTTTCTCCTGTGTCTTGAATTCGTTGATTTGATCGCAATTCTTGTAAGGTCAAATGGTAGATTGAATCCAATACACAGTGATTGCAAATCAAATGTCTCTTTAAGGAAGATTATTCTGAATTGCTCCAATGTGTACAAGACAATTTTATTTTTATTGCAGAATTGTTCTAATGTATCAAACTCTTTGCCTTTTACCATAATGGGATCATAGAATAGCCCATGGTGTTCTATATTGCCGTAAAGAATTACCATAAAGTAGCCAAACTTGAGATTATGATACAGGTCGGTTGTGGTCTCTGTATCAAAAACCAGCACCCTGTCAAAATTCAAGGTTTTAGGCACAAAATCAGGCCTTTTTACATTCGGTTTTTCCTTTTCTGGAAATGTATAGGCGCGTACTGCGGCTGTTTCGTCACTCATAATACATTCTCTCGCCTATTTCTTGTAGAATCTCTCCCCATCCCCTCAAAAGACATGCTATTTTCTTTTTTTCATTCTTGTTTTTCTTTGACCATCCTTTTGGCCAGTTATACTGTTTTCTTGATAGTTTACCGTGGCAATTTCTACATAAGGAAACTGTAAAATCGCTATTGGCTTTTCCGCCAACATGATGATCTTCCAAATCAAAAGGATCGGAATGAAGGCATATTACACAACAGCCTTGACCATCAAAAAATTGTCGTAGCCATTTGTTTCCCTTGATCAACTGTTCGATAGAATTAAGATACTCATCCAACGTTATTTTCTCCCGTAAATTGTATAGAACTCTGCATCTTCTTGTCGTTCTAAAATTGCAAAAATCTTTGTTGGATCTGTTTCAAGACGATGGAATTTTCCCTTTGCATCCCTGATCTTTATTTTCTTGAATGGTTTTAGCGCAGATTCATCTTTTGCTAGCCTTCCAATTGCAGAATGGTATTGTCCAACTATACGAGCTTGCTTTATTCCCCGTACTGTGACCCAGACTTGGTTTCCTTTTTCGTAAATTATGATTTTCCTTGGAAGCCTGTCAGATTTTTTTGCTATATATCTATGATTTTGTAATTTTAATGCAGAACCGCAGGACGCTTTTGATCGTACCAAGCATCAGGGGATTTCCGTATTACGATCTTCCAGATCCAACTCATTCATCTGTAGATCACAATGACATCAACAATCACAATGACATCAACAATCACAATGGTATCAATTACAATGCAGCCAGCCAGCTCTTGCCTTTTCATGATATTTCAGTTACAAGACAGGCCTGTGAGGAAAAGCTAAATACCGACATGGCTACTATGATATCCGATGAGGACCGTAAATGGTCTGATATGGGAAACAAGTTACATCACATAACAACAAATGCTGCAAAACCAGTACAGAAAAAAGAGAACAGAACCCATAATCTTCTTGCAAACCAAGACGTAAGGAGATGGTACGAAAATCTCCTGAGAGGCAGTGCCATAACTGCAAAGGTGCGGCTGAGAAACCTCGATGCCTTTTGCAGGTTGCACGGGACAACTCCGTCCGAACTTGCAAGTCTTGCATCAAGGGATCTTAGGACAGTCGAGGACCTCCTAGAAGACCATGCCACATGGATGCAGGAAAGAAACAATTCTCCTGGATACATAGCAAATCACCTCAAGGCAGTCAAGTCATGGCTGAGGCACCATGATATCGATATCAAAAGAAGGATAAGGATATCAAATGCCGGAGCCACACCAACGCTTGAAAGCGAGAGGGTGCCTGACGGGCCAGAAATGGCAGAGGTGCTCAACAGGGCATCGCTTCGAAGTGCCACAACGATATCACTGATGGCAAAGTCTGGCCTGAGGCCACATGTGCTTGGCAATCATGACGGAACAGATGGCCTTGCAATGAGAGACATGCCAGATATCGTAATACAGCAGGGGCTTGCCAGATGCCTGCGCAGTCCTCCAAGAGTAATTGTACGAAAGACATTATCAAAGGCAAGGCACCAGTACTATACATTCCTGACAGACAGTGCCACAAAGAGGCTTCTGGCTTACCTCAACGACAGGCTGCAAAAGGGCGAGACGCTAAATGCGGAATCTCCAGTGATGGCACCAGCACATGACTATGCAACATTCCGAGGCCAAAACTCTCAGAAAAAGTTCCTTCCAACTGCACAGATATCAAAGATGGTACGCGACACCATGAGGCCAAGGTTCCAGTGGAGGCCGTATGTACTGAGGGCATACTTTGACACACAACTGCTGATTGCAGAGTCAAAGGGCATGATAGCACATGACTTTCACGTCTTCTTCATGGGGCACAAGGGTAGCATAGAGGCAAGGTATACGACAAACAAGGGAATACTGCAAGAATCGCTTGTAAACGAGATGCGCGATGCATTTCAAAGATGCGAGAGGTTTTTAGACCTTGAGGCAAGGCAGGAAGACCCGCTCCTAAACCAGAAGGAAGAACTGCATGGAATCATCGAGGGTGCTCCACCTGACAGGGTGCAAGAGATGCTCAAGGTTTTGAGATCTGCAAATCCCCAGTCAGAGGGTAGTGTCAAGTGAGGAGGCAGAACAATTTATTGTGCAGGGCTGGAAGTTTGCAGGAGTGCTGCCAAACGGCAGGGTTGTATTGCAAAAGGATTCGCACCCACAGCGGTAACACATCTTACAGGACTTTTTTTCTAACGCTTTTATCTCCGAAACTAGCAAGAAAAATGTGGCACACTATATTTTGTGGGACGATAGGGTTCATACCGATCCACCAATTTGCATAGAAAATCCAATCCCAATTACAGGTCTATCTAAACCAATAGATAATTTTTACATGGATAGTGAATTCTGTACTATATGTTTTAAGGGGAAAACTATTGTCAAATGTAAAAACGGTCCAAAGTGTTTCTATAGTATTCTTCCAGAGAAGTTTAATTTTCTTGGAAAAGTTTGTAATTTGGCCGAGTTGGATAGGGCAATTCGTGATGAACCGCAGGTAGCTGATGGAAAATTAGTAGATGTAGCAAGAAATTTTGTCACTGATATTGTATGTCCATCCTGTGGACAAACTCATCGTTATACTCTAAAAGATATTAAAATAATCTAAGTGAGCATTTCATGAGGTTTAGGACTGCGTCAAGAATCTGAATTTCGGTCAAATTCACTTTATTTTATTGATTTTTTCTTCAATGTTATTCGTAAATTTAAATTCTGATTAGGCTAATCTCCAAAATACGTAGTTTACAGTAATAAATAAGATCAACAATATTAGATACTGTAACATATCATAGCAATGTTCTCAAACATACTAGTTGCAGTAGACGGTTCGGAATCAGCAAATAAATCATTTGAGAGGGCAATCTACCTTGCTCAAAAATGTAATTCGAAGCTAGATCTTGTTCATGTGGTACAATGTGAGGTAGGGGGTGATAGTGCCAACACCTTTGAAATGATAGAGGATCTCAAAGAAAAGGCCAACACAATGCTTGAAGAATATAAAATTCAAGCTGTAAAGAATAACGTACCAATACAAATAACGATAATGCAAGGTGATCCTGCCAAGGTAATAATTGAGCTTGCAAAAGCAAAAAGTTACGATCTCATCATTATGGGAACTAGGGGGAGAACAGCTTTTCAAGAATTGTTAATTGGTAGTGTCTCACAAAAGGTGATGCATCATGCAAACTGTCCAGTAATGGTTGTACGGTAACCTGAAATTTGTCATTACCAGCATAGAAGTCTGAATTCTATAAGGATCATGCGTAAATACCTGCAAGACAATTATAATTAATGGCAACTGAAAAGACAGAAGAATTCTCTGCAGTAGAAAACATGACCAAGCAAGAAATGTCTAAAATAATCAAAACTGCCAAAAGAGAAGCCGAGTCTTCAGAAAAAGAAAGTGCTGTTTCAATATGCGATGTCATGAAAAATAATACATCAGAAATAATCCAAAAAATGGAATCAAAATTTTCAACCTATGCACAACTTTATACCGATCTTTACACAAAATATCTGCACATCGTAGATGATCTTTATGGCACATGTTACTTGTCTGAAAAAGAATTTTTTGACAAACTAGGAATGGACAAGGCAGCACTTCAAGCCTTTGATGCCTATTGGAAATCTATTACCAATATGACAATATCTCAAATTGACATGGTAACAAATTTTGCAAAAATGTATGTGCAATTTAGACTTGGCACAATAGACTCATGTGATAAAATAGCTCATATCGTGATGGATAATTACGCGAGATCTTGGAACCAGTTAAACTCGTACAACAAGAAATAGTCAAAAGAATTTTAGACCTTTTCAGAATCTGTTTTGGGCAATTAGCAAAACTATGATATTATTTTGTTCTTAGAAAGTTTTGATGTCTCAAATCTTGATAAATCATTGGAAGATCGCTGAACTTGATATATGAAAATCTCATTTTGTTGTAACAGTCTGTTTTATGATTTGGCAACTTTTCAAGGCATAGTTCGCAATTGACTTGGGTCGTTGGTTTATGGCAATGACTGCATACTAGTGTCTTACATTTAGAGCAATGCACCATACGGTCATTTCCGCAAATTACACAATTTGTTACTGTCATCATTTGGTACACCACTTGTGCATTTCTTGCATATGCATTGATTTGAACGCATGCCCATTTTAAATTTAGCATTGTTTTCCAAGCCCTTTGAGAGGCATATACTAGAATACTGGATAACTTGTAACCTAAAAAATTTGAAAAATGGGGTTAAAAGATCAGGTCTGTGTAGATGCATTTTTTGATGCATCTTTACTGCTCTTTTTCTTTTTGTAAATTTTCCACCCTGCATATCCTCCCACACCTACAATTCCAGCTATTATCGTAGATGTTATGATAATTCTCATGTGGAATCCATGTCCGTGATGCCCTCCAGGTCCTGTCATGTTGTAGTATGACTGATTTGTTTGTGCATGAGCCAACAAGACTGGAGCACTTGTTGCAAGTAATAGAAATGCTATCATTGCGTATGAAAATGCTTTCATACATGAGGTTGAAAAAAAGGGGATAAAACGATTAGTAAACTATGTTAATTGAAACTGTTAACTGATTTTTCAGATTTGACTGTTGGATGTGTAAACTTGCATATTATATCGTTATTATCATCGGATTACCTGCGAAGATTTGGCATAACTTGATTATATGATAAAGAATTTATCATCAACAGAAAATTAACAGTGTAATTTATACTATGGAAGATGGAGGCATCATTAAATGGCATGGGATTTTGATCTTGAGATGTTGTTTTATCTAGCCATGATAACAGTAGGATTTTTCATGGTTCCTATGGACTCAAATCCGCCATATCTTTTTGTCACAGGAGCAGTTCTTATCGGCGCAGGGTTTGTCCTAGTATATCGTAAAGTGAAGAAGAACTAGTGTCTTATTGTAAAGCCTTGAATTTAGATTCAACTTTGAGTTTAGCTGTCAACTTGCTAAATGTATCATTGTGACTTACGTCCGTGAAATTCACAGTACCGCCCTCTCTTATTACCTGGCGCTCAAACTTTTCTTTGATTGCAAAAGTCACAGATGAATAGTGAATTTTTCCCTTCAACTTTTCCTGTACTATGGTCTCAGTATCTGAAAAAGTTGAAAAATGAAACGCGATTCCACCTGCCCAAAAAATCGTAGGTATTCCACCGCCAGCTGATCGTGCAGTTGTTACGACCTGATCTATCCAGTCATCAAACTTTAACTCTAGTACTTCGTGTATGACCAATTCCTTCCATGGTTCTATTGTTATATCCAAACCTAGTTTGAACTCGGAACCTAGTTTTATTTAAAGAAGGACGAATTGATCTATTTGGTGAATCATCTTTATGAGAAGGCATATCTGAAAGATGGATTTAAATAGTATGGCAGTTTCTGATTAGCTAGGTAATTAAGAAAATGCAAGATTGGAGTCAAGCAGGTGTTTACATACCATTGGCGGTTGGTTTAATCCCCGGATTCATATATTGGTGTGTAATTACCGCAATAAAGAAACACAAGTAAGTTACCAACTTTTATTCCTCTTTTTATAATATGTTCTAGCAAGTCATATTTTGGTAAAAGCTTCTAGTCCACGTTGTGTAGATTATGATATATCGCATGTGATTAATCACTTACGCAAACTTATGACATATGAAATCTGTAATTCTTTCTAGCTTACTCATTATTGGGTTGCTTTCAATTGGTGTCGTGTGGACTACGGCAGAAGGCGACCAGCAACAACCATGCCCGTCACCCATAGATTCAACTGACACAACCGCACCTCCGTCAAGTTCAGTGCAAGTCTGGGTCTGTTCCTCGTACAGCGACAAGGCCCCAGATGGTACAACCGTGGTTCTAGGTAAAGTTTACAATAATAACGATTCTCCGGTAACTGATGTCAAAGTAGGAGTCACCTTTGAGGATCTTAATAGCAATGTGCTAGAATACAAAACTGGTACTACACTTCTTCAAGTTGTTGCACCACACTCGATGGCACCATTTTCGATTTCTTCTACAAAAGCTGATCCTTCAATTACCCAAATAGCAGTCAACCTGGCAGGATTTACACCAGCATCAGCAAGACCACAATCTCTAACGATATCTCCTGGGCCACTTCAGATGTCTGATAATATGATACTTGCAGGTACAATACAAAATGGGGGAACATCTACTGCTACCAACACTAGAATTTACCTTCTGTCATACGATGCATTTCAAAGAGTAGTGGCAATTAGTACCACTACAACCCAAGATATTGGTGCAGGTAGCATAGCAAACTTTACACTGACATCAACTCCTAGCAGTCGTGCTAAAACATTTCAGCTAGTTGCCGAATCTGATAACTATCAATCGTTACCAACCAGCGTCTCAAATATCGTCGCATCACTACCAGTGCTGGTAAGCGACACAAATGTTACAAGCCCAGCCGGCGGTTCGTACTCTTCCATTCCTGTAGATGCCCCAGTTAAGATTAGCAGTAATTTGTCATATCTGTTAAGCAACCCGCAATCATATGTTTATTATGTACAGGTAAAGAAATTTGGAGGGGAAGTTGCGTTTATCGGTAACTCAACTGGCGTATTTCTAGGAAGCGAAGATCAAGACCATACTGAATCTATATCATGGACCCCCGATGCAACTGGTTCGTATTATGTGGAAACCTATGTGTGGGACTCTGACGGTGTTCCTATCTCATCTGCAGGTACCACAGTTAGCATAGTGCTTGTGAAATAACAATATCATTTAATTGCTAACTAGAGTTGTATCTGCATGGAAAAATACAGATTAGTAGCTCTTGGCGGAACATTTGACCTACTACACCGTGGGCATTTCGAACTCTTAAGCAAAGGATTTCTGATATCATCAAAAGTAATTATTGGATTGACTAGTGACGACCTTGCCAAAAAAAAGGGAAAAACACTGCTCAATAACTATGATCAAAGATACATGACTTTGGAAGATATGATAAAAAGAAATTTTCCAAACGCAAAGTACGATATAAGTAAACTTGAAAACGATTTTGGGCCGGCAGTTCTAGAAAAACAAGTCGAAGCCTTGGTTGTAAGCGAAGAGACAGCATTTCGAGGAGATGAATTGAATCGATTACGAAGGCAAAAAAACGCGCCTGACGCAGACGTGATAGTTGTGCCAATGGTATTGGCAAAAGATGGCAAACGCATATCGACCTCGCGAATACGCAACTCTGAGATAGACACAGATGGAAATATTCTTGCTGTTGACAAATAGCTTTTTTATATTTGAGTAATTGCCCTAAAACTCTAAAATATCTTGTAGGTTGTTGAAAGAAATAACGGATAGCATGTTAGGCAGGATGTCTTCTGATATTGTCAACCTAAAAGATGGGCTTGATCCTCAAAACATTGCATTTTGGTACAAGAAGCTGATTGGGGAAGCAAAAGAAATGGCACCACCATGGCTTGTGGACAAGATAAACGTCAAACAAGACCCAATCTTGTATCTCAAGTTTAATCTAGACATATCAAAACGAGCAGTGAGATATCTCATGATTGCAATAGGGAACAATCTGGACGACATGCCATATTCGACAAAACTATACTTTCTCAAAGTGCAGGAAATTGTATCCCAAGAAATGGACAAATCTCTAGTGTAGTCATTTCTTGGTTATTTCTATGATGTTCTCAGTAACTGCTACATCTACAAGTCTGTTTGTTTTTTCTATTACTGATTGAATAAAATCGGCAAATGATTCTGCCTCAGACCTGTCCTTAAAAAGTATGCTGTGAGCAGATTTGTCCTTTAATGATATTACAAGCTCATTTTCAATAATTTCTAGTATTCCAGTTATGAAAGTCTCACTGTCGTCTTTGATATAGATTAGACTTGCAAGCTTTTGTGCCTCGTATCTGTCATCACAAACTATTCTCATTTTCATAATTAATCAAACATGAATTTGTCTACTTGGTCTTTTGCCTTTTCTCTTTTCTTTTTAAAGTCTGCAATGAAAGGCTTGGTGGCATCCTTTAGGTTGCACTTGCATTCTCCACAAAGAAGCTCTCCAGACCTGCACTTTCTTGCCCGTTCGTCTGATTCTTTTTCGGTATCAAAAAAGTATCTTAGGTACCAGAACACTGGGCATATACTGAAATTAGCTCCAAGTTTTCGTTGCAGGTCTACAGTGGGCTGGCCACCTGTGAACGTATTTGAGATCTTTTTATCGATTGCTTCTTCTGTGTCTGTTGTAAATATCGCAGTCTCTGGAATTGAAGATGACATCTTTCCCTGCATTCCAAGCCCTGGCAAGAATTTAGAGTGGATCTGCGTGGGCTTGGGAAAGCCCATCTTCTCTGCAATATCTCTTGTGACTCGCCAATATGGGTCCTGGTCTATTGCCGCAGGTATGAGAACAGGTGTTGGTCTTCCCTCTATGACAGAAGGAAGAAAACAGGGAGCAGCTTGGATTGGAGGAAAACCTACCATGCCTATGTTGGTAGAGTTCTGAAATCCAAAGACCGCTTTCACAGTTGAAAATGTTATACGCTTTGCTATCTCAAGTGATATGGGATAGATTCGCTTGATGTCTTTAGTATCGATTAGAATCTTTGTCTTTTTGGGATCAAAGCCCACAGCAATTATGTCATAGATGTTCTCCGTTGTATACTTGGATACGTCTTGAAGGGACTTGTCATCATTATACAAGAACTTTTCATCATCAGTAATTTGGAAAATTAGATTTACATCAAATTTTTCTTGTAGATATTTGGTGAAGATCCACGGCAACAGGTGACCCATGTGAATTGATCCTGAAGGTCCTCTGCCAGTATACAGATAGAACTTGTTGCCTTTTTCATACTCAGTCAAAATCTTGTCAAAATCCCTATGGCTGAAAAAATATCCTAGTTTGAGCATAGGGTGAATCTCGCCCGTGATCTTTTCTACACGTGACAGCAATTGTTCTGAAATTTTTTCTGTGCCAAATTTTTGTATTAGTTTATCATAATCAATGTCTCCTTCTACACTCCATGGGGTGACTGTGAAGTCCTCAGATGACATTTTTGTTTCAGTTAAGTTAAGGTGTGAACTATCCTACCCTTGTGGATAGGACTTTTTCCTGCTTCTCCGACCTCAGTGAGATCTCTACAGGCGTGACTTCCCGATGCTCCATCGGTAGGTTCCACAACTCCAGCCCTCGCTTGAGTATATTCAGGCTTGCATTATGGTCGCGATCAATAAGTAAACCGCATTGGTCGCACTGGTGAATTCTTATGGCAAGTGTCTTAGGTACCTTATTTCCGCATCTTGAACAATCGATTGTTGTGTTTTTCGATTCTACATCGATAACCATGCCTTTGTACTTGATCATATTTTTGAATGAGCCCCATGCGGCGTCCATTATTTTCTGGGCAAGATGGTGATTTTTTATCATGTTTGTCAAAGGCAGGTTTTCCATGAAGACAACATCAAATTTCTTGGCATAGTGTGCAGACAGTTTGTGCTGGAAATCCCCTCTCCTGTTAACAATACGTTCATGCACAATCTGATACCATCGTTTTGCCTTCTTGTAGTTGCATGAACCTTTGACCCTTCTTGACATCTTCCTCTGGGCTCTTGCCAATGGTTTTAGCATCTTTAGCAAGTTCTGCGGATTTGGTGTTACACTCCCATCTGAATCATATGCATAATTCTTAATGCCAACATCGATACCAACGCTTTTTGTCAAGTCAATAAGTTTAAGCAAAGATGGTTGCACCTCCATTGCGATAATAGCAAACCACTTTCCAGCCTTCTTTGTTATGGTTACCTGTTTGATATTGCCATCTGTTGGTCTGTGCAATCTTATCTCCATCCATCCTATCTTTGACAGCCAGAGAAGATCAGAGTTGCCATGCTTCTCTATCTTGAATCCCGATTGATTGTAGACAAAGGTATTCCATTCATCCCTTTTCGCATATTGTACCTGACCTATATCATACCCTCTTTTTTTCTTCTCTAACAAGGATCTCCTCGCACTGTCTATCCTATGTGGTATCATCTGAAGCATCTTGCTGTGGTATAGTTTCAACCACTGCTCATTCTCCTTGAGATCTGTTAGGGCAAACTGCATGTCTTCCTTTGACTGAATATTCTTACTCAAGAGGTAGTTGTATAACCAACGTGAAGCTTCCAGTGTTGCACCCAGTCTAGACTTAATTACACTGTTAGGATAAAGTCTGAACCTGTAATTGTGTATCTTCCTCATTTTATACAGAACCTGCTTGTTATGCAACCATATATCAATATCGTAAATCATCCTCTGTCATATGACTATTTGAATGCTGAATGTTAATTTTTAAACTACAAAAAGCATACTTTAAAAAGTCTTTTTGGTTGTTTGTCATAATGTCACAAGTTTTGCATCCTATCGAGCAAAAGATTCTGCAGGCATTACTTGAAAAACAAAACTTGACACCGGAAGAACTCTCTGAAAAAACACAGCTATCCATAGATCAAATAAGACGTGGTATAGAATGGCTCAAGTTCAAGGAGTTGGTTCAAGTCAATGAATCCGAAAAAAATTTTGTTAAACTAGGAAATAGGGGAAGTGAGGCATTACAGCGAGGATTGCCAGAGCGACAACTTGTAAACTATCTCCAATCGATACCTGTTTCATCATGTGAAATGAACCAGGCAAAAGATCATCTAAAAAATGAATTCAGTCCAGCTATTGCAAACGCAAAGAAAAACAGGTGGATAGAAATCCACGAAAACAGAATCTTACTTAGGGGATATCATGATACTACTTCAGAAGAGAAAATCATCAAGTTAATTGCATCTAAAAGTCCCCCCATGGCATCACTGGATGAAATAGAAGACAAGGATGCACTTGACTTGCTCAAAAAAAGGCCAGAATTTCTTAACTTTACTTCTACAAAATATGCTACAGTGAGTGTTACAGAAAAAGGAGTGGAAGCGACAAAGAATGTAAATCAGATAACAGATGACTCTGTGAAAAGGGCAATTGATGTAGAAGCTCCAGCCCCTACAATCTTTGCGGCAAAAAGTCATCCGCTAACAGATGTCATAGATGAGGTTCGTGAGATATTTGTTAGTCTGGGATTTGCAGAGTTGGTTGGTAATGGTGCACAGTCTAGCTTTTGGAATTTCGACGCTCTTTTCATTCCACAGGATCATCCAGCAAGAGAGATGCAAGATACCTTTTACCTAAAAGACATGAATGCCAAGTCTGTTGCAACACCAAAGCAACTCAATCAAATCTCTATGGCTCACAAAAATGGGTGGGGATATGACTGGCGTGTGGACGCTGCAAAAAAAATGGTTCTGAGGACCCATACCACATGCGTTACCATTAGGGAATTGGCAGACCATCAACATGATGAAGCAAGGCTCTTCTCAATAGGAAGAGTATTTCGAAACGAGAAGGTCAGCTACAAACATCTTGTTGAATTTAATCAAGTGGAAGGAGTGGTTGTTGGCAAAAATGTAACTTTGCGAGATTTGATGGGTTTGCAGATGGAGTTTTATCGCAAGATGGGAATTAAAAAAGCCAAGTTCTGGCCAACATTCTTTCCATATACAGAACCCTCGTTACAGTCTATGATATACAACGAAAGACTTGGCAAGTGGGTAGAACTGTTTGGAATGGGAATCTTCAGACCCGAAGTTACAAAACCACTTGGCATAAAGAATCCGGTTCTTGCATGGGGCGGGGGAATCGAAAGAATAGCCATGCTAAGATATGGCCTTGATGATGTTCGTGAACTTTATAACAACAAATTAAGCTGGTTAAGGAGCGTACCAAAATGCCAGTAGTTACATTATATTTTGATAGGCTGACAAAGCTATTAGGTCGCAAGATATCAAAAGAAAAGATCACTTCAACCTTACCGTTTCTGGGATTGGACATTGAGGAAGAAACATCAGATCATGTCAACGTAGAATACAGTCCTAACAGGCCTGATTTTTCCACGGACTATGGTGTCGCAACTGGATTGCAAGGTATTTTAGAAATAAAACTGGGTATGCCACAGCTTAAAATCAAAAAAGGAATTGATGCAATAAGGGCTGATTCTTCTGTTGGTAAAGTTAGGCCTTACATTGTTGCAATCGAGGCCCTAAATGGAAAGATGGATGATGAAACGATACGACAGATAATAACAATGCAAGAAGACCTGCACAACGGCATTGGAAGGAGACGAAAAAAAGTATCCATAGGCATTCATGACATGGGCAAGATAAAATTTCCACTTGTATACAAGACTGTGGAAAGAACACACAGGTTTGTTCCATTAAACTCAAACAATGAGATGACAATATCAGAAATACTTGAAAAGACAGAGACTGGTCTTGCATACAAGCACCTGCTTGAAGCAAGCAAAAAAGTACCTGTTATAGTAGATTCTACAGGAAATACGATATCATTTCCGCCAATAATAAATTCAAAACTGACCGAGGTCACTTCTAAAAGCCGAAATCTCTTGATTGAAGTTACTGCACTTGACAAAAATGCCGCTGAAGGTGCACTTGCTGTAGTGGCATATACCTTACAAAATGCAGGATTCAAATTATCTTCTGTTCGCATATCGGGACAGCATAACTCCACGGTATTTTTAGAATCTAGAAAGATGCTGCTTGATCCAGGTCTAGTCAACAGTACACTTGGGCTAGATGTATCTACAACTGTAATGGTAAAATCACTGAGAAAGAACAGACTTGATGCAAAGGTAAAGGGGAAACAAATTCTTTGTTTGATTCCAAGGTATAGAACTGATGTCTTTGGCCCAATTGATCTTGTGGAGGAAGTTGCATTAGGATATGGAATTCAGAATCTAGAACCCACAATACCTCAAACCAAATCTGCCGGACAAAAAAATAGAATCACCGTATCTTTGGAAGCAGTTAGGTCTACAATGATAGGTCTTGGCTATTCAGAAGTGATGAATTTTGGATTGGTAGGAAAGCAGACTCAATATGACTTGACAAAAAGAGAGTCGTCTGGCATCATATCGGTAACTGATTCAAAGAGTCAGGAACACCAGATATTACGTGACGCACTTCTTCCAGGACTGATTGATACTCTATCAAGAAACATACACGAGTCATATCCACAGAAAGTTTTTGAGATAGGTACAGTGTTTCACAGAGGCAACCCGATTACTGAAGAGATTCATCTAGCATGTACAAGCGCACACAATGATGTAAGCTATACTGAGATAAAATCGGTCTTGCAATCGCTTCTAAAATCAGGATTTGACATTGCATGTACTACAAAAATTTCGCAGGATCCGTTATTTGTTGAGGGAAGAACAGCAGACATATTTGCTAATGATAAGAAGATTGGAATTGTTGGTGAATTGGCTCAAGATATACTTGATAATTTCAAGATGCGTACACCTGTAGCTGGCTTTGAGATAAAACTCACCGACCTGATATTTTAGCAATTTTGTGCCTGAAAATTCCAGACAACTACGTTATAGCTGACGTTATGATTTATTGGAAATTACTTAAAATCAATACTGGCGTTATGATGATATTCCGCATATGTTACTTTAGGCACAAATCGAGCTAAAAATGTTTCTTTAAGCGAAATAAATTATTGTGAAATACAAATTTTAATTTTAAATAATCTGACATAAGATTCTCAGTAGTGATAATTGTGTCTTTAATTTAAGGGCAAGATTTGAGCTGTTTTTCATACGATTGCACGGAATTAATTAATGATGATATCAAAAATATCACTATGAACTATGGATGTTTCTCTCCCTATGGTAAAATTTTGATAATGTCTGTAATCACAGCAATTTCTAACCATATTTGAAAATGATCCTTTTTAAAATTCTGAGTTTTAGGATTACCACTTAGTTTGTCAAGATGATTTTGGATTCTCTCTAATGGAGTTCCGATCTGCTGTACGATTTGAACCTCGACCCACAAGAAACATGCCTCCGCCAACGAGTATTACGCCGAAAAGCGCTAGACCGCTGGCAATTGGAAACCCAAGCTTAAAACAGTTGGGCCCCCACCAAGGCGAGCCGCAAAGAAAAGTGCTCAGCCCTAAGATAAAAAGCACCCATCCAACCAAAAACAAAGAACCGCCCACGTAACGACCGTATGGATGCTCCATCGTTATTCGCATCCATAATCTTCTATGCTTTAGATGTATAGAGGTTTGGACTGTAGGCTCAGATAGGTTTCCACAGTGTATTCGATGGATACTAAATGTATCACAACTATCTTAGACCACACATGGGATTGAATGGATTGACACCTGTTGAGACTGGTGTTAAGATTGAGGGTGATAACAAGTGGCTTATCTTGATACAAAACACTAGTAGGAGAGAAGTTTGATTCATCAATGTACTTTATGTCAAATCAAAGGTCAAGTCCATTGTAACATGTTTTAGCAACGGCACACTTGATGTAGAAATAGTTCCTAATTCTTTGAATCAGAATTAGGAATAACAATTTTTTCCAGAAAAAAGGTCAAATGGCAGGCTCCTGTCTTTACCCCCTACGCTACATGGGGGGGTAAAGACAGCGTGGGCTGATTTGACCTTTTTTGGAACCAAAAACAGAAAACTAACAAAATTTTTTAAGGTTAAAATCAGATAATATACAAGTGGACTCGTTTCAACTGTTCATTGCCATCTTCCTTACGATGATCTTTGCAGACAAAATCTTCCCCCGCTTGCCAATAAAGAATCACACCCTGAAAAGATACGTAATCATGATGACATTGGCACTTACGCTTACCTTTACCATTATGCCTGCCATCAATGACACCTTTCACAAACAATTGCCAGAAAGAGACTTTTTTATCGAATTAGGATCATTGTTGGGCTATTTTCTCATTAGTGGACTATGGAACCGAAAAGAGATTCATAAGAAGATGCAAATTTCCTACTATACCTTCTTGGGAATATTTACCTACATCTTTGCGGCTACAGGTATTGTAACATATTGGTTGCTCCCATTTTCCAAATTTGCTAGTTAGTTTGACCTTTTTTTGGAATGAGAATGAAGTTTTACTGAAACTATGAACTAAACTGGAGTTTTTCTCTCTCGTGGTTCTTCATTGTTGTTTTTTCGATATTTTGTGAGATCAAATAAATCTGAATAGTCTTTTTTTGTTGCCTCATCAACATATTCTATAATTGAATTTCGTAGCTCTTCAAACGCTCTGGCCATTTTATTAATTGTTTCCCATAATTTGTCAGATTTATCAAAATCCACATAAATGGTTTGAGTTCTTATGACATTCCATGCTTGCCTATATTGATTTTCTATCTTTTCACTAAAAATCTCGAGAATGGTGTCATATTCTATTCCCATATCTAAGAATCTTTTTTGAGCTTTTTGGTAATAATTAATCTGAATTTGTTTATCGTACTTTCTTCTCTCATCACTATCTTTTGAATCTCTAAATCGTTGATGTACTACCATACCATCGATTTCATATTCAATTTGCCTTAATCCAAATAGAATAATCAATGAGTATCTTTTTTGCTTTACTTCTTTGATCAATTGTTGTTCTTGAGCAAATTCTTGAATTTGTTTTTGATAGGCGTCAGAATAAATTAGAATGGCAAATGTTACATAAATTCCAATTGCTGAACTTATTATCAAAGAAAACCATCCCGATATATCGTTTTTTGGGAAGAGTATCACTCCATTCATTTTCAAAACTAGAGCAAAAATCAAGATAAAAGCCACGACACCAATTGCTAACCAAACAAGCTTCAATGCTAATCTGAAACGAGAAGGTGATTTTTTTTCACTCAATATGCTGTTTCTATTTTGGAGGTTAATAGGAATTATTAGTAAATTACAAGATGAAAAATATGACTATCTTGCTAGGTTTGATGGACAACTTTTAAAATTCTATATTTGGTGAATATCCTATTGAAATTTCTTTCTGAAAACCGAGCCAATAATTGGTTAGGATCTGCAAGTACATTCTCGGATGAAGAGATAAACATCCTCTTCAAGACCTTGACCAAAAGTGGAAAACGGGATGTTTTTTATGATTTAGGATCAGGTGACGGATACATAGTTCGTAAAGCAATAACGGTTGGCAAGGTCAAAAAAGCGAATGGCATTGAGAAGGACATGAAGAGGTTCATACAAGCAGTTGAAGAAATACGCGACGAAAAGGAAGCCTCCAAGATAGAAATGTGGAGGACCGATTTTATGAGATTCAATTTTTCAGATGCTACCATAGTCCTAAACGTCTTGGCAGAAGCACGGGATGAGGTGTCGATGTATAATAAATTATTTAGAAATAAAAAGGTAAAAATTGTTAAGATCGATCTACCACTTGTCGGTTACAAACCTGTCAAAGTCACTCGTAAGAGCAAGGAAAGTTGGATGTATTTGATGCAAACTCCGTTGAAAAATTACAGAGTTAAAACAAAAGATGAATGGGCACGTTTTGTACTTGGAGGCAAAAATAAGAAAATAGATCATGTTTACAATTATTTCGACAAACTTCTTAAGAAAAGAGACTTTAATCAAAAGGATCGAAACCAATTCTTAAAAGGTCTAAAAATACTTGTTAACAAACGCCTTGCAGATTAGTGTTCTAAAGCACTTTGGAAATAAGATATTGTGGGCTTGGAGTTATCGGTTGAATCCAATCCAAATGTGTGTGACGCCTGTAGAATTATCTACATGAAGGCCGGTATCATAGAGTGGTTCCCCCCCTGCAATATCTGCCTGAACCTTCCATCCATTTGTTTGCAAATAATTTACTATTTCATTTGAAAATTGGAAACCCTCTGGATCTCCTTCCATAGAACTAACCAAGATTGTTTCATTTTTGTTAGCTGGAAGATTGGCATTCAAATAATCGATTATTTCAGGAGTGACATGTCGTTGAGGCGGGGCATTATTGATTGTGGGGTTATTGATTATGACTTGATTGGCCGTGATTCCTCCAGATTGATTTACGGAGGCAGCATGAGATGGTGCATTGTTCTGTATGGTATCAGAAGAATTTGTGATTGGATTATGCTGATCGTTTTGTCCTAATACTAGGGTAATTATAGCAACTGTCACTCCAACAGCGGTTAAAATAGCAATTATTTTTGAATAATTGGGTCCATGTTTAGGAGATTTGTCATCGTCCTCATGAAAATTTTTCCTAGGTGGAGATTCCGGATAGTCATCAGAAATTTGAGGCCTGCTAAATTCAGACGCAGGAGGCCTCGGGGTCTCTGTTCTAGTTATTTTTTTAGATGAGCTGCCCTCAAGTAATTCTGCCTTTCTGATCCTTCTAATGTAAGTGTCTTCGGTCGCATCACTGGCATCAAGGTTGTAGTGATAGCAAATCATTTGTAACGCATCCCCATCTAGGAAGTCAAGTAATTCGTAATTATCACGATTATAGGATTGCCAGTTTGCCGCTAAATTATTTACAAGTCCTTCTTTTGTATCAGTAGTGGGTTCACCAATATCGCGCAATGCGTCTTGTACCTGTTCCTTAGCGAAGTATTCCAACAGTAATTTTTTGATCGGAAGTCTCATAATGGTATTGATGTAATTCTACTTTTAATCTATATGGGAATACAATGTCTTTACTCTTGGTTTAGATCCAATTTAGACAGAATCTTGTCGTAAACTTTGATGTTTTTCCCATCTGAGATGTTCTTTTTCATGTACCAAAGTGTGCTCTTGTTGATTCCAAGCCTTTTTCTCTGATCAGGTGTCATTTTCATTATCTTTCTCTTTAGTTCTAGAGTATCTTCATCTGATATTTTCAATTCAGGAATCCTCAAATCCAATCTTCCATTTTTATCCGAAATATAATTTGCAAATTCCTGCACCTTGTAGCGAAGTACGTGATCATACGAGTAATTCATGCCCCTAAATGGAACTTTATGATTAAAGTTATTCTTGATTTTTTCAATCAATAACTTTGCTGTTGCTTCCCTCAATCTGATGTGATAGTTCTCAGTCACGATAAAATCTGACTTGCTCAACTTATTCTCATCTAGCAACTGTATTACGGAATAATCTACAAACCACCTGAATAGTTCCTGAAAGTCATACACTAGGGGCGTTTTACTGTGCGCAATCTCGTGTAAAAAGCCGATTGCGGGGTCAAAACCCACGGCGTTTAGCGCTTTGCGTACAAGCGACTCCAGCACGGCGTACCCGTAATTTAGTAGCGCATTGATTTCGTCTGACGCATTGGTATTCCACGAGTTGGACTTGTTCATTCTTGCCACGAACCTAAATTGTGGCGCTAGTTCTGAGACTAGTTTCTTGAACTGCTCAAGTTGAATTTGCGCTATTCTGCCCTCAAAAATCATCAATTTCTTCAGTCTAGACAACATGGGACTATTTCCATCCCTTGCGCCATTGTTGTAACTTGCAATCTCTGTCTCAAACTGAAATATTGCGTGTTTTATGTTCAATACACTGTAAAAGCGTGCCAGTTCTTCAAGCAGATTGCGCGCGCTAGCAATCTTGCTATTGACAAACTCTAACGCAATCTTGAATCTAATGGTATCATCAAGGTATTTTTGATACTGCATTACACGCAATTTGCCTGTCTTGGGCTCTTGTGGTAGCGCAATTCCAAGCAGGTTTCCATTCCAGTTCAGGAGCGCTAGCGCAATGTCGTGCTTCAAAAGCCAGCGCATGGACTCAAACGTGATGCTTCCCGTGTGGCCGTCCACGATTACGGCGTCGTGCTCCATATGATGCGGGTAAAATTCGATTCTTTCGTTCTTTAATTTATTCTGGATGACAAGTTTTCTTTTTTCCACGTTGATTGACGTGCCAAATCCCGAGATTAATAACGGATTCATTCTTTCTGCGCTCCCATATAGTTAGTTGATCAAGCATAAAGATCTTTGGATGCAAAGCGTCACTTTGGATCCAAATTGAATCAATCAGTGGAATCAATCTAATAATCCTCTAGGATCTATCCATCAGACTGATCCAATACGAACGATTCCGACTGATCCAATACGAACGATTCATCAAATTGTCCTATACGATTCTCGAATCCTCTACTACTGTATTAGTATCAAATTCGACCGAAATCTGGATTATTCGTATCAATTGGACCGAAACAAGGACCTTATTTAGAATACACGATCAACAATTGTAATATGCCCGGCAGAACAAAAAAGAAAAAATACTTTGCAAAAAAGGCAATAAAGAAAAAACGAAGAGTCTTGAGAATTGACCTTGATAGATTGACACCAAAACAGACTGGAACATATGAAGACGCGCTTGATGTTCTAAACAAGATAAGACATGGGCTTTCACTAACAAAAGCATCCAAGCAAGTTGGTATTTCAATTCCGACCGTTAAACGATATGTTGGTTCTACATTAAAATTACAAAATCACAGATATGTAGCAAAAGAATCTGACAGCCTTCCAAGGAAAATTATAATTTACGAAAAAGGAAACCAAGTCTGGATTACAGTACGAGGTATAAAGCAAGCTCGTATAGTCGGACAATATCATTCCGCAATTGGAAGGCTATCAAAAGATGGATCTGCACTAAAACCATTCAGTAAAATTAAGATCAGAGATGCAAAGGGAAAATTCCATCGTCTTGAAACAGATTCAACAAAGATCTTTTCAATTTTAGAGCGACAGGAAGATGCAGAGTTCTATACAATTTACGGAAGAAAGTGACTTGGACGAGTATCTCTATTCCATAGAACAGTTGATCAAGGGAAATAAATGGCTAAAACAATTCTTCGAAGGCCAAGGCTGTTGCGTACTCTGTCTTCATTCTGATCCTTTTGATTTGGAAGACCACCATCTTGGAGGAAAAGCCAATAGCGATTTTACCGTTTCATTATGTAGAATTTGTCATGGTAAGATTTCAAGAAAGCAGTATGATTGGCCTGAAAACTGGTCAAAGAAAAACAAGAGCAAGAAACAGAGAACAGCATGCCTCTTGATGGGACTGGGTGACCTAGTAAGGAAAATTGGAGAAACAATGTACTATGAGTGACGAAACAGCCGCAGTTCGTGCCTATACATTTCCAGAACAGGAACAAACAGGCGTAAAAAGGCCTGATTTTGTGCCTAAAACCTTGAATTTTGACAGGATGCTAGTTTTTGATACAGAGACGACAACCGACCTGTATCATAATCTCAAGTTTGGCTACTTTAAGGTAATTTATTACGGAAACCTAGACCACGACGGTTTATTCTATGATCCTATCATTGTTAAAGGCAAAGAGTTTGATACACTAGAACAGTTCTGCAATAAAAATAAAATCAAACTGTACACGATAGAACAGTTCAGGAAAATATTCCTTAAAGAAATATTTGATTTGCAATCATTATGCATTGGATTCAACCTACCATTTGATCTTACAAGAATTGCAATCAAATCACCTAATTCAAGATACAAAAGAAAGGGCGGCTTTTCGTTACAATTTTTAAAAAATCTTGACTATCCACGATTGCATGTAACGCATGTCACAAATACAATGTCATTTATTGAATTTGGAAGCACTAAAAACAAGGGAAACAGATTCCGTGGGAACTTTGTTGATCTCCGTACGTTATGTAATGCACTTACTGACAAAAAATACTCGCTTGAGTCTGCTTGTAATGCTTTCAAGACTGAATACAAGAAACAGACTGGAATAAAACATGGAAAGATTACGCCGCAATACATCCAATACTGTATCAACGATGTAAACGCGACATATTCCTTGTATCAAAAAACAAAAAAGGAATTTGATTCATACGGATTGAAGATTCCAGTTACCAAAGCATATACTCCGGCATCTATAGGAAAAGATTTTCTCAAAATGATTGGAGTTGAATCGTTTCTAAACAAGAATCCAAAATTTCCAAATGAAATTATTGGATACATAATGAGTAGTTATTTTGGTGGTAGAGTAGAAAATAAGATTCGCAAGACTCCAACTAGGGTTGATGTCCTCGATTTTCTTTCAATGTATCCTACCGTATGCACTTTACAAAATCTATGGAAATTTGTAATTGCAGACTATATTGAATACAAAGAAGCAACACGCGAGATTTCTGATTTTATAGACAAATTCACGCTTGCAGACGTGCAAAATCCACAGAACTGGGCACGGCTTCAGGCCCTAGTCCTTATCGAACCTCTGGACGATGTCCTGCCCCTTCGGGCAAAATACGGTCAAAAACACGTCTGGAATATAGGAATTAGCCATGTGGCATCAAAAACACCCCTTTGGTATAGCTTGGCAGATGTCATTGCATCAAAATCGTACACTGGAAGAACGCCCAAGATACTCAAGGCGTACAAATTCGTTCCGGTTGGAATTCAGAAAAACCTGAAGACAATCAACATTCACGGCATTGAGATTGATCCTTACAAGGATGACCTGTTCAAAAAACTAATCGAGTACAGGCAGACTTTGAAAGACGCCAAAGATGCAAGGCAGCAAATCATCAAGATAATAACAAACGCAATAAGCTATGGAATATTTGTTGAAATAAACACACTCGAAGAGTCAAAGAAAGTTCCAGTCGATGTTTATGGTCTGGGGCATTTTGTGCAAGA
>JBOGQT010000103.1:0-1454 GCA_050749105.1 Nitrosotalea sp.
AAAAGAAAATTTGACTTTTAGTTCTAGTATTTTGGCATAAATCTTAGTCCAGTCTTTGCAGATACTGCAATTATTGATATGATTGCAATTGCAAGTACTAGAGCTGCGATCGGGCCAAATTCTGGAATTGCGTTAGTTCCCAAGATATCTATAGTGGTGTCTCCCTTGTGGAAGGATATGCCAAGTGTTCTGGAGTTGGGATCTGTAATTTCTGTTACTTTCACATTCTGTCCACCCACTTGTACGACAAATGGTTGATCTGGTAATTCTGCCTGGTTGACCGTCTGAGTTGTAGTTGAGTTTGGTCCAGTGGGTACAGGCGGTAATGCTTTGGAGTCTATTAGAGCTCGTGGGATGTCAACACTTAGAGAACCATCTGATGGTGCATTGATAGTAATAACAAGTGTGGACTGGGCTCCTAGCATTTGCATATTCTGAATCGTTCCGCCCTGTATTGTATAAGGTATGTTAAAGGTTCCAACACTTGTCTGTAGTGCGAAAGTACCATTTGTTATTTTGTTTATGATTGATGTTCCATCGCCTCCGCTAAAATAGAAAGTAGAAGTAGTATTCAAAGACGGACCATATTGTGTAACTACTGTATAATTGCCTGCCTGTGTCCATAATGGACCGGTGGCAAGGACTTTGGTGGAAAAACTACCGTCAGAACCAGGCATGAACTGTGCTATTGAAACCATGTTCTTTAATGCGTTTATGATCCTGACAGTTACGGCAGTATCATTTGATATATTCTTGACTGCACCATTTATGATTATTGTATCGCCTTGTCCATATGTTGGAGAACTAGTTTGCACGGATAAAGGTGACATACTTGTAGTTGTTAGCGAACCGTTGTGTTCTTGTTGCAGGAGTTGGTATGCGGTTTCTGTACCGTTATTTGGATTTGGTACTGTGGCATTTAAGCCAACATTAGCTCCAATGCTACCTGTGGCTGTTATTGCAAATGTTTGAGTATAACTAGTGCCATCAGTAGCATCTACATCTACGGTACCAGTGTAATTTCCTGCTGATTGATACGTGTATGTCCCGTTCATGCGACCGCTTACTGAATTACCGTCCCCAAAACTCCAGACGACTGTTTTCATTGCACTGCCGCCACTAAATGAGGCCTGGTAGGAAACTTGCAATGGTGCTGCACCAGTGGTCGGGGTTATGTTGACGTTTAGTGTGTCTCCACCTTCTGTACACCCGGTTACTGGACAACTACCATGTGCTGGAGTTAACATAAAGAAAGATGATCCAAAAATTGCTACAAGTGCTACTAATACAGCACAAAAGGTGCTTAGTGTTCTCATTTGCTAGCCAATCTCAAGGATCTTGAGTATTTATGTATTGATAAAAGAAAATTTGACTTTTAGTTCTAGTATTTTGGCATAAATCTTAGTCCAGTCTTTGCAGATACTGCAATTATTGATATGATTGCAATTGCAAGT
>JBOGQT010000104.1:0-5674 GCA_050749105.1 Nitrosotalea sp.
AAATATTTTGATCTCAAATGATCGCTTTTGGTTTTAGAACATGTAAAAAGAAAATTATTTACACTTGATTAAATATTTTACATGATACTGCTGGAATGAAATCTTGCAATAAAAATATCACTTAGCTAACAATGTTCATTTACAATGTTTCATATTCTTTATACGGTCTCGGGCATACCAAAAGCAACGAATCACACAAAACCATCTGTATGTAAAGAATTGTTTACAATTGCATGCATTACGATATTTTCTTTTACTACAATACATGATGATGAATTTGTTTCAAATGTCAAATATCCAGCAGATACTGGTGTGGTAAAGTGATCTTGCATGGAATCTGTGGAAAGTAGCAAATGGGCCACGCGATTCATCTGGAGTGCTGTCATACAGGGAGGACTGGTTGCAATAGCTACTCTGGTGCTGTTTGTATACGGTTCTGTTTACCTAAAACCCACTCCTGCAACTGTGATAGCATCAGGTAGTGCAGGCACATGGCTGCTGATTGGATACATGGCATATATCATCATGATAATAGCCCTTGGAGTAACTGCGCTTTTCTATGATTATCTCGAAGTCAGGCTTGGCAGAAAAATAACTCGAAAAAAGCAGAGCCTTCTTACCATGATACATCTTGTATTGATGAACGTCGGCATAACAGGTTCCACATGGCTTCTCATGTATGTGGGCTATGTTGGTGGTTCTGCTATACTGCCTGTCTCTTCAGGCGGCGGTGGACTGACAGACGCGCAAGCCCACGTGCAGATTCTTGCACCATTTCCTCCAGTTATAATTGGGTTCATTTTTGCAACCCTGGTCGGAGTCACTTCGGGGGGACTTGCATACTTGCTTGAGCTCAGGTCTAAACACAAAATCATGTTTTCTCAAAATGATTCCATGACTTAGAAATCATGTTTCATCTTTGTGAATAATTAAATATCAAAGAACTCTCATGTTATCTTGGAGAGAGAAAATAATTGATCCCAGTTCACGGATATGCAGCACAGAAGGCCAAAGAGGCTCTTGCCCCGTATTCATTTGAAAGACGCGAGCCTTCCGACAACGATGTAGTGATAAACATCAATTACTGTGGGGTCTGCCACACAGATATACATCAGGTAGGTGACGAGTGGGGTGGCTCTACATTTCCGATGGTTCCGGGCCATGAAATAACAGGAGTTGTATCCCAAGTTGGACCCAAAGTAACTCGATACAAAGTAGGTGACAGGGTGGGCGTTGGATGTTTTGTCAATTCCTGCCGCAAGTGTGAGCCTTGCCGTAAAAATCTTGAGCAATATTGTATGGAGGGCATGTCTACAACTTACAATGGTACTGAAAGAGACGGTACTCCAACACAAGGCGGATATTCAAACAAGATTGTGGTAGATGAAAACTATGTGCTTAAAATTCCTGATAATCTTCCTCTTGACAAGTCAGCGCCACTTCTATGTGCTGGCGTTACACTCTATTCTCCTTTGATGCACTGGAAGGCAGGGCCTGGAAAAAAAGTTGCAATCATTGGCCTTGGCGGAATTGGTCACATGGGAGTAAAGCTTGCCCATGCACTTGGTGCCGAAGTTACAGTGCTTAGCCAGTCTCTTAAAAAACAAGAGGACGGCAAAAAACTAGGTGCTGATTATTTTTATGCCACGTCTGATCCTGCAACATTTGAAAAACTCAAGGGGCACTTTGACTTGATAATAAATACGGTCTCAGCCGAGATTGACTGGAACAAGTATCTGGAGCTGCTTGCCCTTGACGGTGCAATGGTTGTAGTAGGAATTCCGGAAAAAGAAATACCTGTAGGCTCGTTCTCACTTGTAGCAGGTAGGCGCAGTATTGCAGGCTCGCTCATTGGGGGAATTAAGGAGACACAGGAGATGCTTGATTTTTGCGCCAAGAACAATATCACAAGTGAGATAGAACTTGTCCCTATTCAGAAAATAAATGAAGCCTACAAGCGCATACTTGGCAGTGATGTACGATACAGGTTTGTCATAGATATAAAATCACTTGAGCAAAAGTAACTGTAGTTAGATTTTGGTAGGGTATCTGCTCTTGCGGTATGGTGGTAATCTGTAGACTACTTGGTATGATATTGTTTTGCTACTAGGTAGTAAATTACTACCAGACTTAAATTCATGGCTCACTAATGTAATACATGATACAAACAATCAAGGCAAATGAACACCACAAAAATGAGATGGATTGGCTGTCGACCTATTATCATTTCTCGTTTGCAGATTACTTTGACCACCAAAAAATGAACTATGGGCCACTTCGTGTCTTCAACGATGATACAATCCAGCCAGCGGCAGGATTTGATCTTCATCCGCACAGGGACATGGAGATTGTAACATATGTCATTGATGGCAGTCTTGAACACCAAGACAGTAATGGCAACCATGGAGTGATAGGGCCGGGGGAGATTCAGGTAATGACTGCGGGCTCGGGCATAATTCATTCAGAGTATAACCATTCCAAGGACAAGCCACTGCACCTGCTTCAGATGTGGGTGATTCCAGACACCAAGGGGCTAGAGCCATCGTGGCAGCAAAAAAAATATTCCAAAGAACAGAGACTTGACAAGTTATTGCAGGTCGTATCGCCACTTGGCTCAAATGTAAATGGGCAGCTTGGCATGCACCAAAATGCATCCTTTTATGTTTCAAGCCTGACTCCTAGGGCAGAAATATTTCACGAGCTAAAACCTGAAAGAAAGGCCTATGTGTTTGTAATGGATGGCCAAATTCAGATAAACGGCACATCCATGCAGACAAGAGATGCGGCAAAGGTGGAAGATGAAAGCAGGTTATCAATCAGGGCTGAAAAACCAACCGAACTGATACTTGTTGACCTGCCAGAAAAATACGCGGTAAAAAACTAGTTCTTTTTCTGTCCTTGTTTTGGCTTCCATTTACCTGCCCACTGGCCCAAATCCCCAAGTATTTTTTCTAATTCTCTTGCTTGCTTGGTTAGGCTGTACTCTACCCTTGTAGGTACCTCCTGGTAGACTTGCCTTGCTACCAGACCCTGCTCTTCAAGCTCTGCCAGCCTGTCTGACAGCACGGTACTGCTTATTCCAGAAATTAGTCTCTTTAATTCATTGAAACGAACTGTCTGGTTCGTACTCAGATTTCTTAGGATTACCAAGGACCATGTTTTGCCAAGCACGTGCCAAATGTCTGCAACATCGCACTGGACCATATTTTTTATCTTTGAATCCAACTATGGTATGTTTTGACTACCTGGTATTAAACACATACCATTACATTTTCAATTTGAAATGCACGTCTTACTGGTACTCACTTGAGACCATATCATGTTTAATCTCCTTTTTTTCCTCTGAAAAGTCCTGACAGGTCGCCTAAAAGGTACATGAATCCTATGGCAAACATCGTACCTGTAATCATCAAAAATATGAAACCTAGCAAACCCGTTTGAGAATAGTTGTCCACATTGGCACTGTTTAGATAATTCCATGATTAGTACAGTCCAACTATTGATACTGCAGTCAGAATAATTTCAAAGAACATTGTTTTTCCTGTCATGGTCTACTCTTACTCTCTTCCAAGTCCATAATCTGTTCTACTATTGACCTATATTGATATTCTAGGTTGTGACAGTTGTGTGGTTTGTTCTATCTTTTAGCGTCATCTTCAATATGTTGTGATGACAATGTAATTATCAGAATTCCTTAAGTAAAATCATGACTAATGTTTATCATGGTAAAATTTGGTAACATGTTTGGTTTCAAGAAAAGTACGTCTGATGAAGTTAAGGTGATACTGGATAAAAAAGATCGGATGGAAAAAAAAGAGATTGCTGGAAACAAGAATACTTCTGTGAAAATTTTGCAAGAGTTGGCCAGTGATAGGGATTGGGATGTAAGAAGAGAAGTTGCCCGTAATGAAGCCACACCGATGGAAGTTTTGGAAAGGATGGTGAGTGATAAGAAAGAAGAGGTAAGGCGGGAAATCTCGCATAATAAGAATACCCCTGCGGGAAGTTTGGACAATCTGGCTGGTGACGATGATTGGGAGGTAAGATACGGCGTGGCAAAGAATCACAATACAACCGTGGCGGTTTTGGAGAAGATGCGCATGGATAAGGAATGGAAGGTAAGGGAAGGCGTGGCTTGGAATGAGAAAACTCCTGTGAAAATTTTGGAAGAGTTGGCTTTGGATCGTAGGGAGGTACGATATGCGGTTTTGATGAATAGGAATGCACCTATTGATCTTGTGAGGCAACTAAAACTTGAAAATGAACGGGAAGATGCTGAGAAAAAAAGAGAGGAATATGATAAAAACATGAAAAGAGCATTTCCTGGCTAATAATCTCAGAGAACTGGATATTATTAGAATCAGCAAAAACACTAATGGGCCTAAAATCATACCCAAAAACAATGTCGCTATTTGAAAAAATGGATTGCATGTAAACCATGACTGACCTTTACCGCGTGCTGCCGGAGGAGATGGACGAGATTGTGACAAGCATGGGCCAGCCACGCTATCGCGCAGACCAGCTGCTTCAAACATTATACCATGAATCGCCCCAAGACATGTCTTCACTGCGCCAGATTCCGTCCGAGATGAGGGACGCACTGGCTGCGGCAGGGTATGCTATTGGTTCTGCAAGTGAGGTTCATCGTGTCGTAAGCGAGGATGGGTATACCACAAAACTTTTGCTAAAACTTGGCGATGGAACTCTAATTGAGACAGTATTGATGCAGTACAAGTCAAAGGACAAGGATCATCCACGGTCTACTGTCTGTGTTTCAACACAGGTTGGATGCCAGATGGGCTGCACATTTTGTGCCACAGGACAGATGGGCTTTGAGCGAAATCTAAAAGCAGAAGAGATTGTTGCCCAGGTGCTCCACTTTGCTTTTCTTCTTCGCAAACGTGGAGAGCATGTCACAAACCTTGTCTTTATGGGCATGGGAGAGCCTCTTGCAAATTATGCAGAAACCATAAGGGCGGTAAGGCTGCTTACACACTTGCGTGCATTTGGCCTTGGACAGCGACACATAACAATTTCAACTGTGGGTGTAATGAAAGGAATAGACCAACTTGCCCAGGAAGACCTGCAGGTAGGGCTTGCAATATCACTTCATGCACCAAATGACGAACTTCGCCGAAAACTAGTGCCCACTGCTGGACCGCATTCTGTTGGAGATTTGATTGCAGCCACAAGAAACTATTTCAAAAAGACCGGTCGCCGCGTTACGCTAGAATATGCGCTAATCGATGGTGTCAATGACTTGCCAGAGACTGCGTCAGAGCTTGCGGCTCTGCTCAAAGGCAACGGGGCACATGTGAACCTGATTCCTGTAAACCCGACTGCTGGTGGCTTTCAGCGCCCAAGGTGGAAGAAAATAACAGAGTTTGAGAAGATACTGCAAGATGCTGGCGTGAGCTGTACAGTGCGGGTGGAGAAGGGCTCGGAGATCTCTGCTGCATGCGGCCAGCTAAGAACAGACATGGCAATACCTAAATAAACTTAGACTTAAAATCTAAGTCTTTATATGGAAGACGGACCATGTTACACAAGTAAAAATGAAATTATCAATATTATTTGGAGGAAAGACTAGATTTGCCATATTGGAGGCGCTGGCAGATGCAAAGCAACCCATTACAGCTTATCAGATTGCCATGACAAAAGGGCTAGACCCGGC
>JBOGQT010000105.1:0-4912 GCA_050749105.1 Nitrosotalea sp.
ATTGCATGTTGAAAATAGGCGTAACTTATGCCGGGGTAGCTCAGCCTGGCCTAGAGTGCCAGTCCACAAAAAGGGTAATACTCATAATCTGGAGGTCGTGGGTTCGAAACCCACCCCCGGTATACACTTTTTTTCACATTACATTTGAATTTTCATCTACTGGAGCAACTTGCGAATTGAATTTAATTCCTGTTTGTACTTTGATTTGCATAAAGATTGGGTCTTTACCAACGCTGCAGTTGTCACATGTGATTTGGTTTGGTGCCCAGATCATAAACTCCTTGAACCACTTCAAAAGTGATGGTACACCAAGTACCATCCAGTACGTCAGAAGGTAGTAGTTTTCTGACCGAGTTTAAGACTTAGTGTCCTGATGCTGACTTGTTATGGTTTTGTAAAACAGAAGAGTTCTGAATTGTATTAAAGTCAAGGCTGGTGCAGTTTGATTGCATTATTTTTGATTGCCCAAACGCAAAGATATGCTTTTTCCTAAATTAGAGCAATGTTTCTATAATTTGAAGATCAATGATTATATGTGAATCACATTACGGCTGTGGTTTCAAGTCTTGCCATATTTACACTAGTCATATTTGGAATAGTTCCTGCTGCTAGCTCTTACATGGTAGGAACCCATGCAAGATATCTTCACTGTCCGCATCAATCAGAGAATTCTTACACCAATGAATTTTACATTACAATAGATAAAGAATCCAATATAGAAAGTTGCGTGCAAACCAATTCCTGTTATCTGCCTCAAGTACTGGTTGTAGATTGTTATTCCAAAGTAACATGGCAAAACAATGACACTAACACACATTTGATCTCAAGTGGAAGCCAGGATCATGGTCCAGATGGATGGTTTGCAAGTAGCATCTTGAGTCCTGGTGAAATATACTCCTATATCTTTGAGCGACCAGGAATATACAGTTACTATGATCCTATACACAGTTGGGCCGAAGGTACGATAATAGTAAAGAGCGGCAACACTGACCTAGATTCAGAATGGTTAAAATTTGTAAATGGACCAAACTGTACCTTGGGTGAGCCCAACTGTATTCATCCTTCCTTGAAATGAAAAAATATTTTTCAAACTTTTGATTATACATCAATTCGAGTAATCAAAAAAGTATTATTAGAAACACAAGCTGAACTTGTATCTTAAACTGTAAGCATGTCTTTGCTTGGCTTGTGCAGTATAGTGACTTGTTTGTTCATGATCTCTTTTGTAGGTATCACTACGCTCTCATTCTTCTCGTTTGCCACTATAATGTGCAGCAATTCAACAGCAGTGATTGTTCCTGCAACATCTCCTATCTTGATTCTTTGGCCAACCTTGAACACTGTTCTTTGAGTTGATGCACCAGCTATTGCAGCCGGCAATATATCCTTGAGAGTAAATCCAAGTCCTACGGCAACGGCAGCTCCTATAGCAATTGCAATGCTCCATGAAAATGCAGAGACTAGTGTTGGTATGATAGATTGTCCTACTCCAATTTGTGTCAGTCCCACTGCAAAGACTATGCTGTAAATTACGACTTTGACTCCTATTCCGACATAACGTGTTCCACCATAATGTCTTACCATTAGTTCGTGGTTTACCCACTTTATCACATAGTTTGCAATAATTGAGCCTATCAGAACAATTAGTACAAAGGCCAACAAGTTTGGAATCCAAAGCCACAATGATGTCATTGCAGTTGTAAGTTGCTGTAATTGTAATGCGTTTATTGCTGCTACAATGAAAAATAGGTAAACAAACCACCTGACTGTTGCTGTAATAAGATGAACAGAGTCGAACTTTCCAACCGTCTCTTCTACCACATGAACATCAGAGATGTTCTCTACGTTTGCTTTTTGCATTATCTTCCTTGCAGTTTTGTCTACTATTCTGCCAACTACTTTTCCTATTACAAATCCTATTGCTAAAAGTACACTAGCTGCTATTATTTTTGGAGCAGCTTCTGCAACAGAGCTTGCAAAAGCTGTTAATGCCGTAGTTTCTGGTGCATAAAACTGGTTAGAAGTGTCAGTTTGAGCATAAGCAAGGTTTGTGCCTAGTGCAATTACAGAAAATAATATCATTCCATATACGGGTAAAGAAAAACCAAGGTTTCCTTTTAGACTAGATACCAATATGCTGTCTCATGAGTTTATCACTATTTCTGTGTGGGCGTGAAGACTCTTCTCACAACGTGCTAAAATCTTCTCACCCCAAGATTTTGAGCGTAATTTATTTCAGATTTATCCAAATTTGTAAAGATTAAATTCTTTCAAACAGATGTATAAAGAAAAAATATTGTACATTAACAAGAATAGAATTAGAAATAATATACCAAATTACCCTTTTTACAGATACCAGAAGAGTAATTTTTGATTAGGAACTATACTTTCAAGCCATTTTGTAACATTTTGGCTAGATTTGATATCTTTTTTGGTTTTAGCGACATTTGGTGTCAAAGTTAATGTTAAATTGGTTCGGAACATCAAATTTGGAATGGACGAGTTCGAAGAATTTGCTTTTGCCCTTTTGGACCAGATTTCAGTAGAGTTAAGCGAAGAGAACACAATAAAAGAATCACAGTCAAAGGCAGCAGAAACCTTTGCCTCAAAGATAGTTTTTGACGATATCAAGACAATAACTGAAAGATTGCTTGCAGATGGTGCCCAAAAGATATTAGAGTTTACAGGTATTGCAGTTCCAGAAAACAGAGTAGAATTTCCAGATTTGGTAGAATTCAAGCGTTTAAAAGGTCGCAAGGTCTTTCCGACAAAAAACTCTGCGGCATTTGTAGATGAACTGTTTACTGCAATAGCACACGAGAACACAGACAAGATAGCACAACTTGCAAAGAACAACACACAACAGTTTCTTGTGTATTCCACCTATGCCAAAGGGTACATCTCTCAGATATCTACCACGTATGGAGATTTTTATGAATCAACAATATACCTAAACAGGTTTGTTTTATCCAGTTACCCACAGATAATTTTGCACAAGCAAGGGCCTCCGTACGAATCCAATTTTGATCAGGTAAATTCAGGATATCTCGGAGCTTTGAAGATGACCGTGTTGGAGGAACAGATTCACTCTATACAAAAAAATCTTTACGAGATAAACAAGAGCGCGGTGACTGAAGTAAATGAGATCAACGAGGAGCTTGCAGGCATAATTTTATCCCTAGACAGTGACAAGGTAAAAAGTCTCTATGAATACCTGCAACTTCCTCTTGTGCCAGACGAGTATCCAATAGCGCAGAGGGTAAATCTCTTTTTCACCCTCAATCCTGACAACTTTATAGTTCAAGTTCTTGGCCCTGACGTAATGACATATACCAATGTTTCAGTTGATCCGAAAATATTAGAAGTCATACCACAGTTGCTAGACATTTATCAAAAGTGGCTCAAGCCAATACAGACGCATCATGCGGCATTTACATTAATGGAAGGAATGGCTGAATTTGCGGTAAGAAATATACTAAAAAATGATCAAGACTTTCACAACTATCTTGTCACGTTTGCAAACACAGACATCTCCTCGTATCAGGTAAGAAAGAGTATGGGAATGGACTTCACTGAATATGTGTCAAACACGATTGGCAAAGATGCATACAAAATACTAATTGAAAAGCCTCCAACAACAAGAGAGCTCAAAAATCCTGAAAGTTATCTTGAAAGAATATGAACGATTTTGATCCATTCGTAGAAGAGTGGATTATCTATGCGAAAAATCCTAGATATTCCCTTGTGGAAAAATGTTTGAAACTTGCTCAAACTCTAGAGTTTTCTGATCTTGATCTTGGTCAATATCTCCAGAAATTAAATTCCATGGGGGAAGAGTTACGAAACTCTATCTCTGATGTGAAAAATCCAACATATCTGGTTTCCATGTTAAACGAGTACATGTTTGACAATCTTGACTTTCATGGCAACAGCGACGATTACTATAATCCCAGAAATAATTTTCTAAATGTTGTAATTGACAAAAAAAGCGGAATTCCCATTACACTATCAATAATTTACATGCAACTAGCAAGTCACATAGAGCTGGACCTAAGGCCTGTTGGTTTTCCAGGCCACTTTCTGGTGAAATATTCAGAGGAGATTATACTGGATCCCTTCAATGGTGGTGCCCTATTAGATATCGATGACCTACAACAGATACTAGAAACAACCTATGGAGATGGGATACAATTCAATCCAGAATATCTAAACGAGATAGAGCCAGAAAATATCCTGATTCGCATTGCAAGAAATCTAAAAAATTCTTACATGCAATCTTTTAATTACAAAATGGCCATGCATTGCATAAACATGGTTTTGGGTCTGTCTCCTGACGACCCAGAAGAGATAAGAGACAAAGGCATTGTGCAATCAAGGCTGCTACAAAATGACCTTGCCTTACGATCACTGGAACAATATCTAGAATTGGCACCTGAAGCAGATGATGTTGACTATGTTTTAGAGTTGATAAGAAATATCAAGGAAAAAGCTAGTCAATGATGGACTTGACGTCAGTTCCTCTTTTGATTAGTCTGTGTTCGTATCTTACAATCTTGTTTCTCATGGTACCTTTTATTATATCCACTTCGTGTCGGAGCATAGCTACCTCGTCTTCAAGTCGAGCTACTCTCTCGTAAATTGATTCTTCTGCGCCCTCTGCCATATCCCAATCTGCGCTAGATCTGATCTTAAAAATTGATGGTTTATTTTGTTGAGGGTTTTGTCAGTATTTTGCTACAGGTCGAACTCGCCATTGCATGCTTGGCACTTGCCTTTCTCGCTACCAATCACGCCTATAATCAAAATCTTACCTATTGTCCCGCATTTAGGACATAGACCCGTTGTAATGTTCTTTGGACCGCTTGTTCTTGGTTTTACTGTTTTTCTCCTTACCATTATTGGAAAGAATCTC
>JBOGQT010000106.1:0-10916 GCA_050749105.1 Nitrosotalea sp.
ATATTGTCTGCGGCATTGTGAACTTTAGGATAAGATATCCGGAACTGATTGTTGTTCCGTAAGGCAAAACGATATGGCCTGATGCAAATGGTGCTCTTTGTCAGTAATTATGCAAGTGGTCTAGTAATTCCAATAAAAAAGAGGCTTCTCTATGAATTGCGCAAAATAAAGACCAATAATCACTATGCAGTAGCAAAGTAAATTCTAACATATTATTAGAACCCCTTTTTGCCTACTTTTACTTTCTGCGAAAAGTAGGTCGTCCGCAGGACGAAATCTGCTGACGCCTGATAATTTGGTCATACTTTAGCTATGACTTTCTTAGGTGTTTCTCTAAGAATAACTTGAATGTCTCAGGAATATTTTCTAACACAGTCATGATTTTAGTAATTTCCTCAACGTTCTTTTCTTTATCGTAAAGGGGATGTTGTTCTTGATTTTCTGTTTCCAGTCAAAATATGTCCTTCTTGAAATTCCAAGTTCCAGTGCTTTCTCCAGTGTTAGACCTTCAATTATTTCACGTATTTTCTTTTGCTGGTTAACATACTCCGTAGTGTTTTCTTTAGAAACTCCAACAACCTCAGACTCTTCCAACTCATTTGATTCCTTTCCTATGTATCGAATCGAATCGCGATTGATTGTCAGGTGTCTTCGTTTTAGAACACCTGAATCCCCCTCTAATTTTGACTCGGGGTGATCAATATAGTCACCAAGAACAGATTCCATGTTTTTCCAATAGTATTGTGGCTCAAGGGAGCCCTCATGTGGGTATTTCTTTCCAGTCTTGTAATCTAGAAATTCCATGTATTGAATCTCATCGTATCTGTCTTTTTCCATCTCTGACAGAAATGGAATTATTGGCTCTTTGGTATGGGGATCAGCCCTGCAAGCGGTTCCCACGGTGGCAAAATTATAAGGCTTTATTTTCTTGTGATACGGTCTTGTCTTGTTTACTTCATCAAATCGTTTTAGGATGGAATAGTTTGTAATTGTAATTTGAGATATGGCAGACTTGTTTTTGTACTTGGATATAACTTCCTGCCTTCTTTCGGGATGATAATGAATCATGATGAGATCTTTCCATAGTTGTTTGCCATCCATTCCCTTTAGATGACCCAAGCCATGCAATGAATATTTGTAGATTGTAATTTCTTCTGTGGTCTCATCATAATCATACAGGACATATCTTTTTGCAGAAATTGCAATGCATTTTACGTTATCAAGCACTTTGTTTGCGTCCTTTTCTTTTTCAACCTTGAACATTTCAATATCTTCGCTGTATGGATTCAGAGGTTTGAAAAATTCTTGTACGAGTTTGACATGATTTGGTGAAACAAAAATGCTGTCTGTATCACAGTATGCAACGTATCCGCCATTTTTCTCAACCAAAGATTCGGCAGCTGCTAAAATCAGCCTTGATCCTGCTGGTAGAAATACTCCCATGACAGGATTGAAATAAAGTGCAGGCTCTTCTGTCTTGTCAAGTTCAAGATCAAAGGTTTCTAATCCATGTACGGTAACCTTTTGATTCTTTTCGTGTTTTGGATCAAGCTGGATAAAGATTCCATATGACGTGGCGTTGGCTATGATTTTTAGAATATTTTGATTTATTTCAGATTGTTTCTGTTCTTCTTCGGTTTGATTTTTTGATTCCCTTTTGATGCGTAATCTTTCCTCAATTATTTTCTTGATAAAATCTTCTCCTTTTCTTACAACAAGTCCTTTGAGAACTTCGATATCCTTCAATCCTTCCTGAATGCCTTCTGGGACAAAGGTGATTGCCTCTTCAATTACAGGCGTTTTCCCAGACGTTAATTTCGAGGCCATCAAGTCAGGCAGGGTATACCAAATCGAGGTTCCATCGGTTGATTTTAGGTAGTTTATGCCTATGTTTGTCGTATTTTTGTGCCCATAATCAGACCTTACAGGAAGGATATCGTCATCGGGGATAACTCTGCATATAGTAATAAGATTTTTCCAAGTTTCTTTCTTGTTGATATCTTCTAGTGTTATACGGTCTAAAAACTTCTGTACATCCTCAGTTGTGTTTTTGTATGTGATTTTCTTTGCAATCAAAAATCTGTACATGCCAAGCAGAACAAAAATAGTCGGGTACATGCTTGTAAAATCAAGATAGCTCACAGGAATTGGAGTTGCTCTTATTTTCGTCTCAGTTTTTCCTCCAAAATACGTCATCATGATATGACCAAAGATCTCTTTTCGAAAATCAGGATTTAATTCTAAAAATGGTTTTATGCTGATTTTCTCAAAATATCCCTTGCCAATTGATGCTGGTGAAAACAGTTTGCTTTCCAGTTTGTCAAGACAATACATGCCATATCGTTTCATTGCATGTCTGTATAGATCGTATGTGGCCAAGGTGTCATTGATGTTATAGTTAATGTATTCTTCTGAAATTATCCCGTGTTTGTCAGCCTCTGATTTTCTTAATATGCATTCAAAGTCAACTAGTGCATTTTCCAGAGTATACGAATCGTTTGTAAGAGAAAATGTTAATGTTTTGCAGTCTATGAAACATCCTTTGTAATGTGGTTTTTTCTTTTCAGTTTTTTTCCGTATGGCTTTTGTAAATTCAATAAACTGTGATTTGCTGTTAAGGCTTTTTATCGCAATATTTGGATTCTTCTTGTTTTTAGATAACGTCAACGAAAACCCGTTATGATATTTTCTTGAATATGTATCTCTTATTGCAAGCCTTGAAAGATCAAATGGAAGATTAAATCCAATGCATTTTGCCCTTGCCTTGAAAACATAGGGATAAAATACATTATCTACAAATTCCTTTCTTGAAATTACTGTAACATTGTATTTTGAGCAAATTTCCTGAATCTTTTCAATGTCAGATTTTTTTAGATTATCATTGTAAAAGATGTAGAATTTGTAGAGTTTCTTGTTTATCCATATTCCACAAGAGCCAAAAACCAGATCCTTCGAGTCATCAGGTCTTGTCTCGGTATCGAAAACCAACTCAATAGAATCATTTGGGCTGGGCACAAACCTAGGCACAAAACTGCTCTTTTGGGCGTAATTGTCCACAAAACACCGAAGATAGAGGTCGATCTCGTCCATTTTACCCTCTTTTTAGCAATTCAGAGATGATTTCAGTAAAGGAATCGTCTATCTCTTCATAGATGCTATCTCCGGTTTTTTTAGATTTTAAAATTAGAACATCTTGCAAGCCCATAAGGAAAAATGCAGTTTTAAGATTTCCAGATGAATTGTTATTTTCCCATCGCCTATCCCATGTTTTCTGTCTATCCGATAACCATCTATGACATGACTTGCATGCTGTTATTTGTCTATGATCATGCTTTTCACCTGCAATATGATGCCCTTCTTTGTTGTTCGAGTCTTCTTTAAAATTACAGACTTCACATCTTTCCTTTCTTATTTTAGATTCTTTTAGAGTCTGAATATTAATGTCATTTAGCCAAATTCCTACTTTATTAAATTCATGATCTGTGGAATCCTTTACATTGCATAATTTTTCATTTAGTATGATGGATAAATTGTAAGATGGGGTACAGCTCAATTGCTATACACCTCGTAAAACTCTGGCTCTTCTATTTTCTCGTTGATATTGATTAATTCTTGAGAATTAGTTTCAAGAATGTGAGTTTTTCCTTTGGCATCTTTGATCTTCTTTTTCTTGAATTTCTGTAACTGTGCCATATCTCCAGTGTTTAAAAATATCTTGACTGCATTATGATAACTGCCAATAAGTGATGCTATCCGTGAGTCTTTTATCTCGATTGACTTTTCCTGCCCTTTTTCATTTATTATCATCATTCTTGAAATTTTATCGTATTTTCTTGGCTCCCATCTTCCATTTACTTTTTTGAATGCATTGGTGTTTCTGATTACAGTTCCAACGGATATGCCATGATTCTTTGAAATTCTGGATAAAGACTGTTTTGAATTTCTTTTATAGCTTAGAACCTCAAGGGAACGCCTTCTGATGCTTTTTTGTTTTGGTGAAAGTGAATTCCATGATCTTTTGTAAATTTCGAGTTTATGTTTTATACCTTTTTTTGTAGAATGTTTTTTCCGTTTTGCTTGATACGGCATGTTAGATCTAATCATAGATCCAATATGAAATAAAGTCTGTTTTTCGGTCTAAATCATACTGGAATCGTACATTACTGCGTAGTATTAGCATATTACAGTACAATAATATGCGTAATACGTCTATGCGTGGGGCATGAATGCGTGACTGCGTTAACAAGACGCAAATATCAAAGTGCTATGTGTGTCGATATTGCTTTACGTTATACGCTTGTAATCAACGATTGTTCTACGAGAATCTGCGTGTCATATACCTATAGCGTTACACGTGCCACATCTAAAGTGCGGGGCTTTAATCTAAAGCGCCGTTAACGGATTTTTGGTCGTAATTATATCAAACATCATCATATCACATGGGAAATCGATGCAACAGACCATTTCAATCCTTTATAATTGGATCAATCTGGAATCTAAAAATCCCGGCTGGATTAATCCTATTAGATCGTATTTCGACCCAAATCATGATGGATTGATCCAATGCATCCAAAGATCTTTATGCTTGATCGACCAAATAAATTGAAGCGGATTTGTTGAAACTACGCAAAAACACAACGGATGAAATATTGGGAAAGATGAAAAGATGAACCCGTTACTAATTTCAGGATTTGGCACGTCAATCAACGTGGAAAAAAGAAAACTTGTAATCCAAAACAGGCTGAAAAACGAAAAGATGGAATTTTACCCTCATAGAATTAGCCACGATAGCATCATCTTGGACGGCCATACGGGAAGCATTTCGTTTGAATCAATGAGATGGCTCATGAAGCATGATATTCATTTAACATTGCTGAACTGGAATGGGAATCTGCTTGCAACCACACTTCCAGAAGCGCCAAGATCTGGGAAACTTCGAATCAAACAGTACCAGAAATACCAAGACACAAAAACCAGATACAAGATTGCCCAAAAAATAGTAAGAACAAAGGTTGAGTCATCCCTTAATCTGCTAAAAGAACTTGCCAGATTCTATGATCTTGATATTGTAAAAACTGAAAAAACCATTCAAAAGGAAAATCAAAGTTTTGCAGAAAAACTAGATGCCGAAAATGCGGTATCCTTTTCCAATTTGTTGATGTATGAAGGCAGGATTGCTACCGTCTATTTTGCAAATTTAGGCGTCATTTTTAACAAGATTGCGCCAAAATTCCCGTTTTCCGTGCGTGCGGACAAGGAAAACAACCGGAACTACAATGCGGCAGACGAGATCAATGCCTTGCTAAACTATGGGTATGCAATACTTGAATCTGAAGCAAGAAAGGCAGTAAACGCAAGCGGTCTTGATTATTCCATCGGGTTTTTGCATGAGATATTTCAGGGAAAAACACCGCTTGTTTATGATATGCAGGAACTGTTTAGGTGGCTTGTTGACTATTCCCTGATAAAATTGTTAGAAGAATATACTCTGAAAAAATCAGACTTTATCATTACCGAGAACTATCATATCAGGCTAAGAGAAAATATTGCAAAATTGCTGATTGAAAAAATCCGAATCAACTTTAACCGCAAGGCTCCATACAAGGGCAAAAACTATACATGCCAAAATATCTTATACGATAACGTACAACAGCTGGCCAATTTTGTTTCAGATAGAAGAAAAGATTTGGAATTTTTCATACCCAAATTAACAATTGATAAAAATGATTCTTTGGAATTGAGAAAAAAGATTCTAAAAATGACATCCGATGAAAGAAAAAGGCTTGGAATTGCCAAGACTACGCTTTGGTGTATGAAGAAAAACATCTCAAATAAAAAGAATGTCAAAATTTATGAGAAGACTTTGTTCAAATTAAATCAAAAATAAAATTTGGCTGGATCTTTGGTTCTATCCAAAATAAACTCGAATATTTCAGCTTAGAATTATTTTTTTAAAAAAATTTGTAGGATTTCTGTTACTGATGATGAGAATGAAATTAAGCGGTAGACTTGCGCTTCTCTATTGTATTTTTGATTTCGTCTTCTATCCAGCCGAGATTTTGCAAGTAAGATATAGCAGCAAATCGCATCAGATCTGCTTTAGAAGTGAATAGTCCCGTATCTACGAGTCTCTCTAATATTTTATCCATCTTCTCGCTTACTGTTACTCTAAGTTCAGGCATTTTGTATCCTCAGATTATCCAATATTCTGGATTTCCTCGTAATGTTTATTTGGCTTCTGTACATAGAATGGACTGTTTCATGGATAGTTCTTGGATATATTGTGGGTTAACATTTCTTTTACCTGTAGTTGAATTTACAAGGTTTCAAACATGAGAGCAGCTGAAACCCCATTTCTTAAATTCTTACAAAAAGGAGGTCAATTTACAATTCCGATTTATCAGCGAACATATAGTTGGACGGAAAAACAATGTGAAAGATTATGGTCTGATATTTTAAAATCTGCTACAGATGATTCGATCAAAGGTCATTTCATTGGCTCAATTGTTTATGTAGAAGAAGGACTTTATCAAATATCTACAATTCCAAATTCTTTTGTTATTGATGGTCAACAGCGTCTGACTACACTTTCTCTACTCTTGACAGCATTAAGAGACGAAATGAAGAGATTAGGTTTGGGAAAAGAGATCAGTCCAGAAATGATTGATAACTATTATCTTTTCAATATGGTGGAGAAGGAAGAAAAACGTTACAAGTTATTACTTACACAAAGTGATAAAACTACATTTATCAATCTCATACTAGGGCATGAACCCCCCAAGGATTCTTCTAAACATATAATAGATAATTTTAATTTCTTTAAAGACAAAATATGTCAAAGTAGTTTAGATTTTGAATACATCTTTAAAGGAATTAACAAACTCTTCATAGTGGATATAGCATTAGACCGCAACTACGATAACCCACAACGCATTTTTGAAAGTCTTAATTCTACAGGATTGGAGCTTTCACAGGCCGATCTTATCAGAAACTACGCATTAATGGGTTTGAAATCTCCAGAGCAGAAAGAAATCTATGATCAATATTGGTATCCAATGGAACAAAGTTTTGGACAAACTGAATATTCACGTTACTTTGATAGATTTATGAGAGATTTTCTCACTATCAGAAGAAATGGTCAAATACCCAATATCAGAGAAGTCTATGATAATTTTAAAGAATATACGTCTGAAAAAAATGGCAAAATTAAAGAAATAGTAGAAGATGTGTATCAACAATCAAAATTTTTCACTAGATTAGTATTTGACAAAGATGATGATCCAGAAATACGGGAAGCAATCAAGGATATCAATACGCTAAAAGTAGATGTGGCATATCCATTTCTTCTAGAAGTTATATCTGATTATTCTAACAAAATAATTACAAAAGATGACATTTTGCATATTCTACGTCTTGTGGAGAGTTATGTCTTTAGAAGAGTGATATGCGGAATTCCAACTAACACATTGAACAAGACATTTGCTACGCTGTCTAAAACAGTGAATAAAGATAGATATCTTGAAAGTGTTCAAGCTGCGTTTGCTCTAAAGACGGGTTATAGAAAATTTCCTAACGATGAGGAATTTCAGAGTCAATTTATGATAAAAGATGTATACAATATACGAAACAAAGAGTATCTCCTTAGGAAATTAGAGAATCATAATAGAAAAGAGACAGTGAATATTCAAGACTATACCATAGAACACATAATGCCTCAAGACAGGAATCTATCACCCGCTTGGAAACAAGAATTGGGAGAACACTGGGAAGAAATTCATAACAAATATCTTCACAGCATAGGAAATTTGACTTTAACTGGTTATAATTCAGAACTTAGCAATAAAACATTTTTAGAAAAGAGAAACATGGAGAGTGATTTAGAGGAAGAGGGAGAGGATGAGGAAGAGGATGAAATTGAACCAGATGTAATATCAATATCTGAACTAGGAAGTAAAATGTGCCCAAAGTGCGGAGAAGTAAAACCGATCGATACAGGTTTTCGTAAAAGAAACATAGATGGAAAAGAATATGATCAATCTTGGTGTATTTCGTGCCGTTGAAGTTTGGTAAAAAATAGTAATTTTCATTATTTCATAAATCATTTACAATAATTAATGAATAAATTTTGAAGCAACTATTAGGGCTACAATAGAAGATACCACTATACTTCCAATTTTGATTGCAGTATCTATTTTCCATTTTTTGTGTTCTCTTCGTTCCTTTTCCTCATCTTCTTTTTTCTTTTGATCATTAGTTTGCGTATCCTTTATCATGTCATGAGTTACAGTCGTAGGAGCATAATATGGAACTTGGGGAAATTCTGTTTTAGGCTTGGAAATCTTTTGAAATTTGTCAAGAACGTCAAGACCCTTCTTGGTAGTATCAAGGAATTTGTTAACGTCATCTAGTGTGATACTTTCTTCCTCTTCACATTCACAATCATTAAGAAGTTCACCACAATCCACACAATATTTCTCTTCATCATACTTTCTTCTTGGCATGGTCTGATCTACCGTAAGTGTCGCAAATAAACTATAATCTCATTCCAAAAAAGTGCAAAATCTTTAGAATTGACAGTTAGTCTCAATAACAAAAGAGATACGTCACATCGTTCAAGATTTGATTATTTTTTCTAGAGGAGATTTGATAAAATCAAGAAATTGTTCTCCTTTACTGGTAATTACACAAGTGCGAGAGCCAAAACTTATTCTCATGGACTCTGGTGATGTATCAGGTCGTAGTAACAAACCAAGCCCTACCAGTTCATCTAGATAAGAAGCATATCTATTTCCAATTTCTGTAATGTCAATATTATGTTTATTCCAATAGTCAGAGTGTGCCTTTAGTGCTACTATGTGAGATGGAGTTAATCTATCAATATAACTTATGAATGAAAGCTGCAAGTCCTCATCAATTGTATTTGACAGTGCAGTGTTTAGAACCGCATTTCTTAACATATCTAGTTTTTCTTTTTGATGATTTCGTGCTGCTATGAATAAACCTGAAGTATATACAGATATGAATTTCTCATTTTGAGGAAGACTTTCTATAAATCTGATTTGATATTTTTCTATCTCTTCAGATAGCTGTGCCACAGAGATTGTAAATCCATACATACGTTTGTTGACTACATTTTTAATTGAATCCAACAGAGACAGACCGTTTGCAATAGATGATGGAAGATCACCTCGTAAAGCTGTTTCCACAGTCAGGTAAGATAATACAATTGAATTCAAGAATGGCAAGACTTTTTCTTTTACCGTCATTGGATTGTCAAGACTTTTCCTAATTCTTTACTATTTCCTTGATTGTATAGTGCAAAATCTATAGTCCTAACTATATCCCCCCCTTAGAAATAAATAGATACGATACATGTCACCGGTAATTGTGTTCAAGGGGTTAACGGTATTTAAGATAGGCATTATTGTTGTGGCCATTGGTTCGATTTGGATGGGTGTGGTTTTTTCATCCTCCATAAAAGATTCAAAAAATTTCAATATTGACAAAATGGATTCTGACAGTATGTCGCTAGACTTACAGGGAAGCGGTATAGGGTTCTATGAAATATCTTCCAATCAATACAATAATTCTATTCTGGTAAAGATACTAGGTACAAATGGCGATTATCTTGGCATGAAGACCATAACCAACAAGGAAACTGTCAATTATTTTGTCTTTGATCATACCGGAGAATATACTCTTGAATTGACAAATCTTTCTGCCAATCCGGTCCAATTATCAGTAGAATTTGGAGATACCAGATATCAAGAATTTTCCATTCCATCATCTATGATTTTAATTGGAGCATGTTTGTTGGTGCTGGCGGGATACATGAGGCTGAGAAGCTACATTATTGCACAGCCTGAATAAAACAATTGGAAGACAGGAACACATAGCACAATAGCACTAAACAACAGCACTAGATTGAATCCTATCCATGTTGCGGATAAAAGTATGGTCATTATAGATATTGGTGCCATTTTTAAAAGAATGGGATTTTGAGACTTGGATAGTGTAATAAAACCTCCAATCGCACTAAGCAGCTAACCAGTTTCCACAGTAAGATGGGATGGTGTTACAAGACCATCTATTCCATAAATCTCATGAAAATTATAATCAGCATAACCACCTACTAGTTGTAGCATAGCACCAAATAAGATCATCATCATTCCTTTTTTCATTGATTTATCTTTACAGCGATTCAAAACTAGCATTGCAGTAATGGCAGAACAAGATATCATGGATACGCCAGAATAGATAGTCATGTGTTGAATTGTCCAGAATGTCTCTGGAATTCGGAGTTCATGCGATGCGGAATCCCATATTCCACCTAATAGCACTATCATTGTACCACATGTAGCTAGAAAAGATGACATTTGCGTGATCTTTGTAGTTCGTGGTAGAACTAACGCATAGAATCTGTTTGATGGGTACATGAAAAATATCTTTAACTGTGTTATATAGAATTTTGTTTGATAATTGTAGAGTGACAGGGTTCGTGTCACCTTTTGTTGACAGGGTTGGTGTCACACTCTAACAGGATCTGTCATGTCATGATGGCATGGCAAAAGATAATCTAGAAGACAGGATAAGGGCAGTTCTTCTTTACACCGAAAGTAAGAAGGAAGTAAAAGAAATCTCTTCTGTAATGAATGTGTCAGTCAGAACGATCAGGAGATGGGTACGAAAATACAGGACAGGTGGTATCAAAGGACTGGTCTGGAACAAGTGTGGCCCTCCGAGGGGAACCAACTCTGTTTCAAGCAATCTCAGGGCAAGGATCATACGACTCAAGCAAAAGCACCCATCATGGGGCGCAAGGCGCATAAAGTACCAGTACGAGCTGCCGTGCCACTGGAGAACCGTGCACCGCATCATCAAGTCAAATGGAATGCTGGTTAGAATCAAACCAAAGC
>JBOGQT010000107.1:0-1641 GCA_050749105.1 Nitrosotalea sp.
AAAATGCTGGGTTTGCCGATGACAACTTGACCAATGCCAATTTTGACGGTGTAAACATGCAAGGCGTAGACCTGGGAAGTACAATACTTACAGGAGCACATCTTCATTGTAGTAATAATCCAGTTTGCAATTAAAATGCCCATCATTACCATTTCTCTAAATGAAGAAATGTTGTCTGAAATGGAAGTGTTGCAAAAGACACTTGGGTTTTCTGCAAGATCAGAAATTATTCGGGCTGGAATTCGTGGTCTCATATCAGAAGAAAAACAGAGAGCAAATCTTTCTGGTCACATTCATGCCGTCCTAATGGTGATACATGATGAGAAATCTGAGGAGATAGTTACCGCCACAAAACACAGGTATGATGATTTGATTGGAACGCATCTGCACAATAAAATTCAGAACAACAAATGTATGGAGATCTTCTTGCTTCATGGAGATGCTGAAAAGATTGTATTAATGACAAAAGATTTCAAGATAAATAGAAAAATGGACACGGTCAAGTTTGTTGCAATGTAATCACATAACAGACCTATTATGGGCCCAGTTGATTTAGGAATTAATCTATAAAATGTTAATAATAATTGTTGCTAGGCTTATAAGATAGTTAATAATAGCTACGACATGCCTATTGTCTCGATCTCTTTGAACAATGAGATTCTATCAGAGATAGATAAGATGCAAAAGACAATGGGGTTTTCCGGAAGATCAGAAATTATTCGTGCCGGAATTAGAAATCTGGTATCTGAAGAGAAGCAAAGAGCAAATCTTTCCGGCCAGATTCATGCCATTCTAATGGTTATTCACAATGAGGAATCAGAGCAGATAGTTACTGGAATCAAGCACAATCATGAAGATCTGATAGGTACTCATCTTCATAGTAAGATTGATGGAAACAAGTGCATGGAGCTCTTCCTACTACATGGGGATGCCGAAAAGATTGGCACCATGACCAAAGATTTCAAGATAAATAGAAAAATGGAAAATGTTAAGCTTGTGGCAATGTGAGATAGATACAAATTAAATGAGATGCATCATACCACAATGAGAATTTTTTATGTAATTCCCGCCTTTGTGTTACTTGGTGTTTTATTTCATGGTGCAAGTGCAGAAGTCTACATATCGGACAAGGAATATGCAGGATATTTTGATCATGATGGAATCTATGTTGTGTACGGCGCTGTAAAAAATACTGAGAATCAAACTGTTATTGCAAAGGTTCAGGTTACTGTAAATAATGGAAATACCACACTTTCAGAATCTCGTATTCTTCCTGCCATATATCCATCAAAGGACATGCCTTTCAAGTTCAAGTTCCCACAGATAACTGGTGGAGAACCTGTTCTACAAAAGCCCAACGTCTCTTTTATTCTTACTAACAGCAATCCCTTGAACATAGAGGTAAACTATGATAAAACGCTGGTAAAATATCCTGACGGTCACCTGACTGGATTTATTACCAATACTGGCAATGATACAGCATACAACATTGATGTGTATGCGTTAGTGCACAACAAAAATAACCAATATCTTGACGAGGTAGAAAATACCTGGACCATTCCCAAGATTAGTCCTGGGGACAAGTCAGAATTTGTGATGTATCCAGATCCAAATGTTGCAAAACAGGTATATTATTACAGT